>JALVQM010000145.1 GCA_027025615.1 Desulfobacteraceae bacterium
AGTTGCGCTGAATTGGCAGCCAAAATGCGAAAAAAGGGATTTTCCCCCCAAGATATTCAGCAAGCGCTTTCAACCTGCCATCGCCTGGGCTATCTTAATGATCGCCGTTACGCGGCAAATCTGGCGGCGAACCAGAAGAGCAAAGGGTATGGTCCTGCAAAGTTAAGGGCCTTGCTTTATGGTAAGGGCCTGAACGATAAAATAGTTAAGTTTACCATAGAGGAGAATTTCAGTCCAGGTGAGCAAAGGAAAGCAGCCATTACGGCGCTAAATAAAAAATTGCGCCTCGGGAAAATCCAGCATCAGCGCGACCTGCGCCAAAAACTCTGGCGCTATCTGCGCAGTCGCGGATTTTCAAATGATATCATTGCTGAATTGCTTGCCCCGGATATGCTTGACAAACTTCTTTCAGATAATAAAGGATAGGTTGCAGTGAATTTTTATAAAATTGAAGAACTAGATTTTAAATCCCCGGTTTCCGGAATCAAAATGCGTCTGCTTCACGGCCAGGGCATGAGTATGATTTTTTTTACTCTGGACAAAGATGCACCCATCCCTGAACATAGCCATCCCCATGAACAGATTGGCACGGTTGTTTCCGGTGCCATCAGGCTCAGTATCGGAGACCAAACCGAGATTGTCCAGCCCGGCCAAGCTTACCATGTGCCACCGAACGTGGTCCACGGCGGTGTCAGTTTAAAGCCGGATACAAAGATAATCGAAGCTTTCAGTCCCTGCCGGAATGATTTAAAATAGTAAAAAAGAAAAGGCACAACTCAGGCTGTTGTGCCCCCATTAATGACTCGCTAAATAGAGTCTTTAAGTTTTTTGCCGGGCCGGAATTTAACTACGTTTCTGGCCTTGATCTTGATAGCTTCACCAGTCTGGGGATTTCTGCCTTTGCGGGCTTTACGCCTGGTCTTTTGAAAAGTTCCAAAACCTACCAGAGTCACCTTACCATCTTTTTTCTTCAACGCCTTGGTTACACTAGTAATAAATGATTCCAGTGCCGCCGCCGCCGCCGCTTTTGTGATGCCGGCATCCTTTGCCATTTTTTCAACTATCTCGGCTTTTGTCATCTGAACTTCCTCCTTTATTGGGCTATCTGCTGTAAAGCTATACCGCGCATGGCACTACCGGTTTGACTATTGTTTGTCAACACTAAAAAACAAATACCTTATCATATACTGTAGTTGCTGGAAAAACTGCGGTATTGAAGAGCTTCGGAAACATGCTCTGCTTCAATACTTCTTTTGCCGTCTAAATCGGCAATCGTCCTGGAGACCTTCAAAATACGGATATAAGCACGAGCCGATAAACCCAGCTTGTCTACTGCCATTTCCAGCAAATGTGAGGCTTCCTTCCCAACCCGGCAGTATCGGCGTATATAACTGCTTGTCATGTGGGAATTGGAAAATATATTGGCAGCCGCAAACCGCCTGGCCTGAATACGACGGGCGGCTAAAATACGCTTGCGAATCGTCTCCGATGCTTCTCCTGCCGGGACAGCCGAAAGGTCCCTGTATGAGACCGCCGGCACTTCCACGTGGATATCAATCCTGTCGAGCAAAGGACCTGAAATTTTTGCACGATAACGTTGAATCTGGTTGTTTGTGCACTGGCATGTATGCTGCGGGTCGGTAAAATATCCACAGGGACAGGGATTCATAGCTGCTACCAGCATAAATGAAGCCGGATAGGTAAGACTGAGGGCAGCCCTGGATATGGTAACCGTGCGCGCTTCAAGGGGCTGGCGCAATACTTCAAGGACATTCTTCCGATACTCCGGCAATTCATCTAGGAAAAGAACCCCGTTATGGGCCAGGCTTACTTCACCAGGACGCGGTATGGCTCCACCACCGATAAGACCGGCATCGGAAATTGTATGATGGGGTGACCTGAAAGGCCGCCGGAGCACAAGCGACTGGTTGGCCGGCAATAAGCCCGCTACACTGTGGATCTTGGTTGTTTCCAGGGCTTCTTCCAGATTCAGGGGAGGCAAAATGGTAGGCAGTCGTTTGGCCAACATTGTTTTGCCCGATCCGGGCGGCCCGATCATCAATACATTGTGACCACCGGCAGCTGCAATCTCCAGTGCCCGTTTAACGTGCTGTTGCCCTTTTACTTCTGCAAAATCTAAGACGGCTGCATCTTCTTGTTTAAAAAGCTCGTCCGGCTTCACCACTACAGCCATCATAGTCCCTTCCCCCCTGAGCATGCTGACCACCTGAGGCAGGTTTTGGGCACCAAAAACTTCAAGACCACCCACTACGGCAGCTTCCTCTGCATTGGCAGCCGGTACAAAAATTCCTTTCAGCCCCTGTCGCCTGGCTTTGTCTGCAATTGACAGGCAACCACAAACCGGCTTTACGCTTCCGTCCAGCGACAGCTCCCCTGAAAACAGGTGAGCGTCAAGGGATGCCGATCCAAGTTGTCCTGAAGCAGCCAAAATTCCCAAGGCAATTGGCAAATCAAAACCGGTGCCCTCTTTTTTAATGTTGGCCGGTGCCAAATTAACTGTTATTCTGTCATTTGGAAACTTGTATCCTGAATTTTTAATGGCAGCCTTGACGCGATCTTTGCTTTCTTTGACCGCTGTTTCCGGAAGGCCTACTATTGAAAAAGCCGGTAAGCCGCGGGCCAGATCAACTTCGACTTCCACTGTTGCAGCTTCAATTCCAAGGACCGCACTGCTCAAAACCCTGGACAGCATTTAACCTCCCACTGGTAGGATGGAATATAGGGCTAAAGGCATCTGACCATTTGCAGGAACTATCATCCATATCATTCCTGCAGACTCCACGGGTCAAACATTGCCGTTATAATTAACAGGCATATTTGATTTTAAGCGGCTGAAGGCGAATAATCTATTGTCAAACCAATCTTTGATGGGTTAAAGAGGGACCTAAAGCAAATTTGCGCATTAAAACCACTAAGGTTACGATTACGGCGGCCAAGTTTGCTTACTATAGCAGATATCAATGCCCGATCTCAAGGAATCGGATAATGGATAATAATCTCATGCAGACAACCATAGCCAGACCGGTTAAATGTTCCGGCATAGGCGTACATTCAGGTAAAACAGTTAACCTGACAATCCACCCTGCACCGGCAAACTTTGGCATTAAGTTCAACAGGATAGATCTGCCTGACAAACCTTGTATAACAGCCCGTTTCAACCGCGTGGTTGATACCAGTCTGGCAACGGTAATTGGCGCCGATGGCGTTATAGTATCTACCATTGAGCATCTCATGGCCGCTTTTAGCGGCATGGAAATAGACAATGCCAGGGTTGAAATCGACGCCCATGAACTTCCAATCATGGATGGAAGTGCCGGGCCTTTTGCGCGCCTGCTGGCAGAGGCCGGGAAAAAGGTGCTTGATGCTCCCAGGTGTTTTCTTGTAATCAACGAACCGATTGAACTGGCAGCAAACGGCCGTTTTGTAGGGATATACCCATCTGATAAGTTCAAGATAACGTGCACCATCGAATTTGATCATCCGGCCATCAGAACTCAGGTTTTCGAAGCTGCCATATCCCCCCAAATTTTCCTCGAACAAATTGCCGATGCCCGTACCTTTGGTTTCCTGGAAGAGGTCCAGTATATGAAAAAATACGGGCTGGCCCAGGGAGGATCACTGGAAAATGCTGTAGTGGTCGACAAACAGGGAGTTATTAATTCCGATGGCCTGCGATACAAGGATGAATTCGTACGTCACAAGGTGCTTGATTGTATTGGAGATTTTTCCCTATTGGGCCTGCCGGTCAAGGGCCACATTGTTACCCGCAAATCAGGACACGAATTTCACCACAGCTTTCTGGAAAAACTTTTCAACAACAAGTCGTCCTGGAACACCTGCGCCGTCAACCTATCTACATCAACTGAAACACCTTTGTCGAAACAACTTGCCAACTAAAGCCCGATTCGGGTAATACCTTACAAGCTGATTGTTGTTTTAGAAATGGTTTGGACTTTATGTTATTGCAACAGGTCAAGCCAGGTTTAACAGATACCGGGGGCGTTGCTAAGAGCCTTACATGACACCGCCAGGACCGGGCGGTAAAACGTGCTGATTAATAAACTGCATTGGTAACCGGGCAAGGCACAATAATTATACCGGACCTTGCCTTCAAAATCGAGTTTTGAACTTTTGATTAAGCCAAGGGGAACTGAGTGTCCTCTTGCTATTTTCTTATGAAGTCATCCAGGAAAAAAATTGCCCTGTTGCTGCTTTTGGCCTGGCTGGCCTTTCAGGGGTACGCCTGGGCTGAAGATGCACGCTTGACCAATATCATTGTTACCAACACCCGCGATGACCTGCTGCTGTATATGCAGGTTAAGGGAGCTTTCAGAGAAAGCATGATAACCGCAGTTCAAAGCGGGGTGCCGACTACATTTTCTTTTTACATAGAGCTTTACCGAGTCCGCGGCTTCTGGTTCGATGAAGAGATAGCCTCCTTAAAATACACCCACACTATAAAATACAATTCTCTAAAAAAAGAATATCTTGTCTATCGTTCCTGGGAAGGCAAAAAACCTCACGTAGTCAAATCTTTCGACGAAGCCAGAAAGCTGATGACCGACTTGGATAGTTTGAAAATCGTATCATTGTCAAAACTTGAAAAAGGCCTCCAGTATCAGATCCGTGCAAAAGCAGAGCTGAGCCGTTTAACATTACCGTTTTATCTGCACTATGTCCTATTTTTCGTTTCATTGTGGGATTTTGAGACAGATTGGTATACTATTGATTTTATTTATTGACCCGGTACAACCCCGACAATTACTGACAGTTACTTATAGTTTACAAGAACATGACCTCTGAAAAAACCTCCACCAAGCTTCCTGAAGACGAAATCCGACGACGCAAAAGGGAAGGCATAATAATTGTCGTGATCCTTTTTGTCGTGGGCGGGGTGACCTTCGTCCTCAACCGGATAATTAACTTTGGTGCAGATGTACCGGTGGCCAATGCCGTTTTGATGTTTATCCTGATCAACATCACCCTGCTTTTGCTGATCCTGTTGATATACTTGGTATTTCGAAATCTTGTCAAACTTCTCTACGACCGTCGCCGCAAAGTCATGGGTGCCCGTCTCAGAACACGCCTAGTGGTGGCTTTTGTCGCTCTGACCCTTTTACCAACTACGATTCTGTTTTTCTTTGCTATCAATTTTATAACTGCCAGTATCCAATTCTGGTTCAACGTACCTGTGGAACAGGCCCTTGAAAACTCTCTGGATGTGGGCCGTTCCATTTATCAGCAGGCAGAAAACAACAACCGATATTTTCTGGAACGTATTGCATACCAGGTTGCCCGGAAAAAACTGCTGGCTCAAGGGCAACTTAAGGCTTTGACCCGTTACATTCAGATCGTTCAACGGGAATTCAACCTAGACACAATAGAAGTCTACGGCCCCAATGCCCAAAGGGTAACTTTCGCTTTACGCCAATCCCTGGAAAACATCCCGCTAACTCCCCTTGCCAGCGATGATCTCCGCACCTCCAGTAAGCTTGACAAATCCAGTTCGATTATCACCACCACCGGCAGCGGAGAATTAATTCGTAGCGTAGGCACAATTCCTTACCGTATCCAGCCTGAAAAAGCGGTTGGGTTTATAGTCCTGGGCCACCACGTTCCCAAGAACCTGGCTGAAAAAATGTCTATCATATCCCATGGGGTTGAAGGTTATAAGCAAATCAAGCTGGTAAAGCAGCCCATTCAGACAGTATATTACATTACCCTGTCGATAGTGGCCCTGCTGGTAGTATTCTGTGCCATCTGGTTCGGATTTTACCTTGCAAAAACCATCTCAATTCCACTCCAGAGACTGGCCGAAGGCACCCGCCGGGTTGCTGAAGGCGATTTGAGCTTTGCCCTTGAAATTCAGGGGGACGATGAGATTGGCGCCCTGGTGGAAGCTTTCAACAAAATGACCCGTGACCTGCGGATCGGACGCGAACAACTTGAATTGTCAGCCCAAATGCTTCGCCAGCAGAATATTGAAATCGAAGAACGCCGACGTTATATGGAAATAGTTCTAAATAACGTTTCGGCGGGAGTCATCACCATCGACGCCAGGGGTAAGGTGACCACCTTCAACAAAGCGGCCGAAAAAATGTTGGCCATTGAAGCCAGCGTTATCCTCAATAAGCCGTACGACACTGTTCTTGCTGGACCATACCTGGAAATGGCCGATGAAATCATGGAAAAACTTACTGGCCGGGGAGGAGATTCAGTCCAAGTCCCCCTGAGGTTGACCGTTGCCGGAAGACCAAGAAGCTTCCTGGCATATATCAACGCGCTCAAGGACGACTCCGGCCAACACATGGGAATTGTGATGGTTATAGACGACTTAACCGAGCTGGAAAAGGCCCAAAGAATGGCCGCATGGAGGGAGGTAGCCCGCAGGATCGCCCATGAGGTAAAAAATCCGCTCACCCCAATTTCCCTGTCTGCCCAACGCCTTAAACGCAAATATTCCGAGCGAGTCAAAGAGCCGGTTTTCGACGAATGTACCCAGATGATCATCAACCACGTTGAATTAATCCGCAACCTGGTCAATGAATTTTCTGCTTTTGCCCGTTTTCCCACCGCGGATCTCAAACCCTGCCCACTGCCACCTTTGATCGAAGAAACAGTGGCCCTTTACCGTGAGGGTCATCCGGAAATAGAATTCCTGGTCCAGATCGATGATGCCATCCCGATCCTGAACCTGGATCGCCAGCAAATCAAGCAGGCCCTGATAAATCTTATCGACAACGCCGTGGCAGCAATCAGGGGAACGGGCAAAATAACGGTTGTCGCCATTTACGACTCGATTCTGAAAATAGTACGGCTGGAGGTGGCCGATGACGGACCGGGTATCTCCGACGAAGATAAAATAAGGCTTTTTGAACCCAACTTTTCCACGAAAAAAAGCGGCATGGGACTTGGATTGACCATTGTAAACAGCATTGTAACCGACCATAATGGCATGATTCGTGTCCAGGACAACCATCCCTGTGGAGCCAAATTTGTAATTGAACTGCCGCTGGTATGAAAGCGGCAAGGAGAATAATCCAATGGCAATGTTTCCATCTATTCTGATTGTTGACGATGAGCCCTCGATCCTTCAATCCCTGAGCGGATTATTATCCGATGAAGGTTTCGAGGTTATGACCGCCGCCAACGGTTATGAAGCTTTACAGAAAATTGAAGGAGAGGCTCCTGACCTGGTTTTACTTGATATTTGGATGCCGGGCCTAGACGGCATTGAAACTCTTAAGGAAATCAAAACTTCCCACCCCAACATTCAGGTTATAATAATTACCGGCCATGGAACAATTGAAACAGCGGTTCAGTCCACCAAACTGGGCGCCTACGACTTTATCGAAAAACCATTGTCCATCGACAAGGTTATCGTCTCCATAAACAACGCCCTTAATTTCAGGCGCCTGGAAGAGGAAAACAAATACCTGCGCAAAAAAACCATCGAAAAACACTCCATAACCGGCAAAAGTGCCCCGGTGGTGGACTTGAGACGCCAAATAGAAGCCGTTGCGCCTACTGAAAGCTGGGTGCTTATCAAGGGAGAGAACGGTACCGGGAAAGAACTGGTGGCCCGTACGATTCACCATCTGAGTAAACGGGCAACCAAACCCCTGATAGACGTTAATTGCGCTGCTATCCCTGAGGAATTGATAGAAAGTGAGCTGTTCGGACATGAAAAGGGTGCTTTTGCCGGCGCCACCACAAAAAAAATCGGCAAATTCGAATTGGCTGAAGGCGGTACCATCTTCCTGGATGAAATCGGTGACATGAGCCTTAAAACCCAGGCCAAGATCCTGAGAGTACTGCAAGAGAAAAAATTTCAGCGGGTAGGCGGAAGCCGCATGTTGACTGCCAATGTGCGCGTTATCGCAGCCACCAACAAAGACCTTGAAAAAGAAATTGCTGCCGGAAGATTCAGAGAGGAACTTTACTACCGCCTAAATGTGGTACCCATAGAAGTCCCCCCCTTGCGCCAACGCATCGATGACCTGCCACAACTGGTAGCCCTGTTTATCCAGGAAGCGGCCCAAAACACCCGCAGCAAGCCCAAGCAGATATCCCCGGAAGCCATGCAACTGCTGGCGCGCTATCCCTGGCCGGGTAATGTACGTGAATTGAAAAACCTGATCGAAAGACTGATGATCATGGTCGCCGACCCGGTTATCAAACCTGATCACCTGCCCAGACCGTATAATCCCAGGAAAAGGGTGGATGGAGAATTGACGGACAATCCACTTTTCGCCATTGATGATCTAAAAAGTGCCAAGCAAGCTTTCGAAAGGTATTATATCCAGAGAAAACTGGTCGAAAATGAAAATAACATTTCCAAAACTGCCAGTGCCATCGGAGTTGAAAGAAGCTACCTTTATAAAAAGATAAAAAAAATAGAACAGCAGGCAGACTGAACAGGATAGTCCCAGGTAAAATGGAATTTTATCCCGGATTTTGTCAAGGCCTGATAGCTTTGACAAAGTCAGACATCCTTGTTGTGAAACCAATCAGATTATTATCATGCGCATAATCAGTGGCAAATTCAGGGGACGGCGCCTGGCCGGCCTGCCCGGCAGGTCAACCAGGCCAACGGCTGACCGCGTTAAAGAAGCCCTTTTCAATATTCTGGGCAACAGTTGCCACCAGGCCATGGTTCTCGATCTTTTCGCCGGTACCGGAGCCTTGGGGCTTGAGGCTCTGAGCAGGGGAGCAAGGCAGTCGGTCTTTGTAGATAATTCCCGTACGGCAATAACCGTTATTAAAAAAAATATCCTCCACTGCGGTGCTTCTGAATGGTCACGGGTACTTCAATGGAATGTAGCCAAGAATCTGGATTGCCTGGCAAACAGGGCAACAAGATTCAACCTCGTGTTTATGGATCCGCCTTATGGAACCGGACTTGCGGAAAAAGCCATGGCCCACCTTGAAAAATTGCATCTGTTGCGGGAAGGGTCCCAAATAGTGGTGGAGCATGCAAAAAGCGACTGCCTGGTACTGGGACCTGCATTTCAATTGCAATCCAAGCGTTCCTACGGTCGAACGGTATTATCATTTATTACTTTTTCTGAAAAAATTAACAATCTTGCGTCGGATAACGATCAATGCTAATTTGACAAAGAAAATTTACAGAGAAGATGATTGGTTTTGTGGGCGCCAGATTGCTTGTGGATTAATCCTTAGTGAACTGCAAATCGTGTCGTTAAAACTACTTCAACCAGGATGGTCTTTTCATGCAACGTATTGCTATTTATCCAGGTAGCTTTGATCCGGTCACCAATGGTCACATCGACATTGCCAAAAGAGGACTAAAACTTTTCGACAAAGTAATTGTGGCCATACTGCACAATCCGGCCAAGGCTTCCCTGTTTTCGGTAGAGGAAAGAATGGAAATGTTGCAGGCCAGCATGCAGCACCTTGCCAACATTGAAATAGATACCTTCGATGGTCTGCTGGTCGATTATGCCGCCCGCCGGGGAGCCAATGCAATATTAAGAGGCATGCGAGCGGTGTCTGATTTTGAGTATGAATTTCAATTGGCCCTGATGAACCGCAAGTTAAACCGCGAAATCCAAACAGTATTTTTAATGACCGGCCTGCGCTGGATTTTCACCAGTTCATCAATTATCAAGGAAGCCGTACAATTTGGTGGCAATATCGACGACATGGTTCCGCCCATTGTCAACGAGCGTATTAAACTTAAATTCAGCAAACCAGACAATCTATCTTAGTCTGAACATCTACAACCGGATAGGCAATTGGAGTGGCAAGGTCGCGATGGACCTGTGGCAGCTGCACATCTTCTGTAAAGTGGTGGAGTTGAAAAGCTTCTCCAGGGCGGGTGATGCAGTGCGCCTTTCTCAACCAACTATCAGTAGCCATATCAAGGATCTGGAAGAACACTTCGGCCTAAGGCTTATCGATCGTCTGGCCCGGCGGGTGGAGCCCACCAAAGCCGGACAACTATTATACAAACATGCCCGTAAAATTTTGGCTCTGCGGGATGAAACCGAAACAGCCCTGGCCGATTTCCAGGGATCGGTAAAAGGGCAACTTGTAATCGGCGGCAGCACCATCCCCTCAGGCTACCTTCTGCCACCCATTATCGGCAATTTTTGCAAGGCTTACCCGGATGTGAAAATCACGCTTCTGGTTGGTGATACAGGCGAAGTCCTTCAAAAAGTTCTGGACCTGGATGTTGAGCTGGGTATCGTTGGGGCCCGGGCTGAAAACAGGCAACTGAAACAGGTGGCTCTGGTGAAAGATGAAATGCGGCTTGTGGTACCTTGTGGTCACAAATGGTTCGGGCAAAAGTCCATCCGGCTTGAACAGCTTTTGGACGAACCTTTAATTGTACGCGAGCCTGGTTCCGGTACGCTCCGCAGTTTCGAAAAAAGCCTTGACCGACAAGGATACCGCCTGGAAGATTTCAATATTATAGCCCGTATGGGAAGCACCCTGGCTGTATGCCAAGCCATTAAAAGCAAGGTCGGAGTATCTGTTCTATCCTCCCTCGCTGTTCATCAGGATGTGGCCGAGGGACGCCTGTGGCCGTTAGAAATAGAGAAATTGCATCTGGAGCGCCAATTTTATTTGACCACAATGGCCAATCGTACACAGTCTCCGCTGGTGCGCCCATTTATCAATTTCCTGTTTGAATCGTTCAACAATCCAATGGACGATTCAACAACTATGGAAGAATAAGCCATGGTACGATTCCCGGAAAGCGCACGACCCATATTGGAGCGACGTTACCTGAAAAAGGATCAAAGCGGCAAACCGGTAGAATCCGCCCGGCAGATGCTCCAGAGGGTGGCTTCGCATGTAGCCCGGGCAGACGCTGTTTTCGGGGCCAGTGCTTCAGAAATCGCCAAAACTACAGAAAAATTCTTTAAAATGATGGCTAATCTGTGGTTTTTGCCAAACTCGCCGACTTTGATGAACGCCGGCCGAAGGCTGGGGCAACTTGCAGCATGTTTTGTTCTCCCGGTGGAAGACAGCATGCAAAGCATCTTTGAAACCCTGTGCCACACAGCTCTGATCCATAAAAGCGGTGGCGGTACCGGCTTTTCCTTTTCCAAAATCCGCCCGGCCGGGGATATTGTTTCCTCTACCGCTGGAATATCCAGCGGACCTTTATCATTCATTGAAGTCTATGATGTCGCCACAGAAACCGTCAAGCAGGGCGGCGCAAGAAGGGGCGCCAACATGGCCGTCCTGCGGGTGGATCACCCGGATATCGAAGCTTTCATCACCGCCAAAAGCGACCCAGAACGCCTTAATAACTTCAACCTCTCCGTAGCCGTTACCGATCGATTTCTGGCAGCCCTGAAAAAGGATATCGGATTTGAACTTGTCAATCCGCGTACCGGCAAAAGCGTACGCAACGTCGCTGCCCGCCGCCTGTTTGACCTAATGGTCCAGTCGGCCTGGTCCACCGGGGAGCCGGGAATTATTTTTCTAGATCGGATCAACACCGCCAATCCTACTCCTGCCCTGGGCCCCATAGAAGCCACCAATCCCTGTGGCGAACAGCCTCTTCTGCCATATGAATCGTGTACCCTGGGGTCTATCAACCTGGCATCCATGGTTACCTCCAAGGGCTTTAGCTATTCTCGCCTGAAGCGCTGCGTTCAGACCGCCGTTCACTTCCTGGACAACGTTATTGAAGTCAACAAATATCCTTTGGCGGAAATTGAAGAAAGGACCCGCTTGACCCGCAAAATAGGCCTGGGAGTCATGGGGTTCGCAGATATGCTGATAAAGCTGAAGGTAACTTATGACAGCCAGGAAGCACTCAAGTGGGCTGACAAGGTAATGGGTTTTATTGACAGGGAAGCCCGCTTGGCTTCTTCCCGCCTGGCTCGCAAACGGGGCAATTTCCCGGCCTTCAAAGGCAGCATGCTGGATCGACCGGATTGCTCCCACATGCGCAACGCCACAGTTACCACCATTGCACCAACCGGTACCATCAGCATGCTGGCAGGAGTATCAAGCGGTATAGAGCCCCTGTTTGCCGTGGTTCATCAACGCCGGGTGCTAGAAGATGAAGTCCTGGACCAGGTCCATCCTCTCTTTGTCCAGATAATGAAAAAGGCCAAATTATATAACCGAAAAATGATAAGCCAGATTGCCCGCAATGGGGGTATACAAGATATGGATCAAGTGCCGAATTCCATAAAACGCCTGTTCCGCACGGCCTACGACATATCACCTCTTTGGCATGTCAAGATCCAGGCTGCTTTCCAAAAACACACCGACAATGCAGTATCCAAAACCGTCAATTTCCCGGCCGGGGCAACAATCGAAGACGTGGCCCAGGTGTTTTTGGCGGCAACGGATCTTGGATGCAAGGGAATTACAATTTACCGGGATGGCAGCCGGGCTGCACAGGTAATCCAGACAACCAGGCAAAATGAAAAGAGCACCAAGGTTACACCTAGGCCACGACCGGAACAAACATTTGGAATGACCCAAAGAATCAAAACCGGTTGTGGTAAACTGTACGTAACTATCAATTCGGATTCCCAGGGCATCTGCGAGGTCTTTGCCCAGATGGGTAAAACCGGAGGATGCGCTTCTTCCCAGATCGAAGCAGCCGGCAGGCTTATATCCCTGGCCCTGAGATCAGGGGTTAAGCCACATGCCATCATCAAACAACTGACCGGTATCAGATGTCCTTCTCCAAGCTGGCAAAACGGCACCATAGTCCTTTCCTGCCCGGATGCCATGGCCCAGGTTCTTAAGCAGGCAGCCAATACCGAAACAGCCCCGATTGCCTCTGCCGGCGGGGTATGTCCAGAATGCAGTGGTATGTTAGCCCATGAGGAGGGTTGTTTGATCTGTAAAAGCTGTGGCTATTCAAAGTGTAATTAAAACACAAACTTTACCGCCAGGAAACCAACCACCACCAAAATTGCCAGAGCCAGCGCCATCACGTTGAAATAACGTTCAATAAAGCCTTGAATAGAAGGGCCGAAACGATAGATAAGTCCGGCTACAAGAAAAAAACGGGCTGAACGGGAAAAAAGAGAAGCCACAAAAAAAACACCGAAATCAATCCTGAACATGCCGGCCGTCAGGGTAAAGACCTTATACGGGATAGGTGTAAACCCTGCAATAGCAACGGCCCAGGCATCATACTGGCGATATAAATCCCCAATCAGGGCCACCTTGTCTTCCAGGCCGTAAAAGGCCACGATTTTCACCCCTACCAGGGTCATGAACTTCCAACCGATAAGATAGCCAAGGCATCCACCAAGCAGTGATCCCAGAGAACATACAAGTGCATAAACAAATGAACGCGCCGGCAAGGCCACGGCCATAACAATCAACAGGGCATCCGGCGGTATGGGGAAAAATGACGATTCAGCAAAGGCAAGCAAAAAAAGGGCCCACAGACTGTAAGGTGTGCGGGACCACTGCAAAACCCAGTCGTAAAGGCGCCGGAGCATCAATCTTCTCTCCAGCCGTCTTCACCAACCAGCTTCACGAAACGACAGCCCCCCAGGCTGGTCTGATGAATACCATCCTTGTCACGAACCAGCTTTATAAGATCCTGGGTGTGCTGATCTCCGACCGGAATCACCATTCTGCCTCCAATGGCCAACTGATTGACCAGGGCTACTGGTATTTTGGGTGCCCCGGCAGTAACAATAATGGCATCGAACGGACTTTCGTCTTTCCATCCGGTAGTACCATCAGAGTATCGGGTAACAATGTTGTAATACTTCAGTTGATCGAACAATCGTCGTGCCCTGACATAAAGGGCATAGATCCTTTCCATTGTATATACGCGATAGGCAATTTGCGCCAGAACCGCCGCCTGGTACCCCGATCCGGTACCTATTTCCAGCACCCTGTCATCCTCGTTCAACTGAAGGGCCTGGGTCATTTCGGCGACTATGTATGGCTGGGATATGGTTTGCTGTTCACCGATGGGCAGGGGGAAATCACCATAAGCCTGGTCCATCAGGGCTTCGCTGACAAAAAGATGGCGGGGAACACTGCCCATGGCGGCCAACACCTTGGGATCGGTGATACCCCGTGCCTCTAGCTGTCGTTTTACCATTTCCCGGCGCAACCGCTGGTATTTCATCTTCATACTCCTGAAGGCCTTCTACCAGAGGGCGGTATTGGGGTCAAGACGATTGCTGAGCGGCCTTGTCAAAACCGCAACCGGAGCCATTTCAACAACAACTATGATCAGCGGGTCAAAAAAAATGGTTGCTCCTTACCGCATCCATGGTTACCATGTGCTCCACATTAGATCCGGTCACCCTCAACAGTCTACGTCAAAATGCACAGAGAAAAACACGTCATTATTTCAATCGCATTTGCCGTCCTGCTTATTTTAATGGGCACCCTGGGCTACATGATTATCGAAGGATGGAATCCTGTCGACGCTTTGTACATGACCATGATCACCCTGGCAACGGTAGGATACAAAGAAGTTCATCCCCTCCACCAGAATGGTCAAATTTATACCATGATCCTTATCATTGTCGGGGTTGGTTTTTTTCTGTATGTGGCCGGATCTGTTATCCAATTCATGGTCGAAGGCAGAATCCGTATTTTACTGGGGAGGAGAAAATTGGACCGCAAGATTGCCCGTTTGAAAAATCACTATATCGTATGCGGCTATGGCCGTATTGGCTCTGTAATCAGTAAACGCCTGCGGAACGAGGGTTCACATCTGGTGGTGATAGAAAAAAATCCTGAAAGGATTGCAGAGCTTGAAGAAAAAGGCATTCTCTATATTATTGGAGATGCAGCCGATGAAATCAACCTGATCAAAGCTGGCATCAACCGCGCCCAGTCCCTGATAGCAGCCCTGGGCAGTGATACCGAAAACGTTTTCCTTGTCCTGACAGCCCGTCAACTGGCCCCGGACTTGAAGATTGTAGCCCGGGCAAGCAATGAAAAAGTCCAGTCAAAACTTTTGGCTGCCGGAGCCTCCATGGTAGAATCACCTTATGAAATGGGGGCTGCCACCATGGCCCAACGCATAATCCGACCAACGGTTACAAGTTTCTTTGACCTAACCTTTGCCCAGAGCAATGCCGACATTCAGATGGAAGAAATCCCGGTAACCTCAGAGTCCCGGCTCAATGGCTATATTTTGCAAAATTCCGGTATCCGGCAACAATTCAATTTAATTATAATAGCCATCAAGCAGGCTAATGGAAAGATGTTGTTTAATCCGTCTTTTAAGGCCAAAATAACAGCCGGTGATACGGTAATCGCCGTTGGCGAGCCTTCCAACCTTAAAAAACTGGAAGCAGTCTTGAATCCCGGAGCCGATGAAATTGATGTCGACCTGGATTAAGCGAAGAATCAAATTTTATAAATAACCCTCTTTTCCGTAATGATGATATCAACATATTTGTCGTGTGACTCCATGGGAATCTGGGAAACAATCTGATCTTCGAAAACAAGACCCACTTTACGGCTGGTAATTGGCAGCTTTGGAAGCAAGCGGTCATAAAACCCCTGTCCAGAGCCAATTCGCCCCCCCTTCTCATCCATTGCAATGCCGGGTATTATGGCGATGTCGATACAGTCTAGGGGAACCTGTTTACAGCGATCCGGCCTCGGTTCGAGGTTCCCACGTAACCCTGGCACAAGATCCGTATTGGGATCATCAACTTTCATCAGGGTTACATTATAGTTCTGGATATCAAAAGCAGGCAAAACAACCAATTTGTTATATTCGTAGGTTCTTCTGATTATATTGCCGGTATCGACTTCCAAAGCACCCGGAGTGTACAGCAAAGCAATTTTAGCTTCCAGAAAATTGGCGAAATCGAACAAGCGACTTTCGATGGCCTGGAGCTTGGCCTTTTTTTCCTGCTCGGAAATATTTTCCAGCTTTTTGGCTATCTGATCCCGAATATGTTGTTTTTTCTCGCGAATTTCCTCCATTGCTTTCTCTCCAAGACACTGTTTAGCTAATTCTGTTTGTGTTCAGCATCAACATCAATTTAATCTGCTCACAATCCCAATTGACTAAATTGCCCCTGTGGGTTAATGTTTCCAGGCAACATATACTACCATAACAGGCAGAAAAATCACATTTTTCTTTGGCATTATCCTGCTTGACCTCAAGCAAATCAGTTTAACCTGAAGCTAAATGCCAGGACAAACTTTAAAAATATAGGAATAGTTATGCTGGAAATCAAGTTTGTACGACAAAATTTGGATCTAATCAAAAAAAATCTTGATAATCGTTTTACGGAAGCCGACCTAAACGCCTTTAAAGCTGCTGATCTCCAAAGAAGAGAAATTCTTCAGGAGCTTGAGTCGCTTCGCCACGAGCGAAACGTTGTTTCCGATAAAATTGCCGGAATGAAACGGGAAAAAACCGCTCCTCCAACAGAATTGATAACCGAAATGAAAAAGGTCGGTGGCCGGATAAAAGAACTCGAAAAAGAACTTTCCAAACATGAGGAAATCATTAACCAGGTGTTGTTACAAATACCCAACCTGCCTCATCCCTCGGTACCGGTAGGCCGGGATGAGGCAGACAACAAGATTGTAAAAACCGTAGGGCGCATTCCATCCTTTGACTTTGAACCAATGCCCCATTGGGACCTGGGTTCAAAGTTGGGTATTCTGGATTTCAACAGGGCATCCAGAATAGCCGGAGCGCGTTTTCCGCTGTATTTCGGGGCGGGAGCCCTACTGGAACGCGCTCTGATTAACTTTATGCTAGATATCCACGTTAATCAACATGGCTACACTGAAATCCTGCCTCCTTTCATGGTCAATCGCCAATCAATGACGAATACCGGTCAACTTCCAAAATTCGAAGAGGATCTTTTCAAACTTGAAAACTGGGATTACTTCCTTATTCCTACAGCCGAAGTACCGGTTACCAATATCCACCAGAATGAAATTCTGGACGCTGACAGCCTTCCGATTTATTATACGGCTTATACACCATGTTTCCGCAGTGAAGCAGGCTCATATGGAAAGGACACCCGCGGATTGATTCGTCAACACCAATTTAACAAGGTGGAACTGGTGAAATTCTCTTTGCCTGAATCATCCTATGATGAACTGGAATCCCTGTTAACAAATGCTGAATCAATCCTCCAACGCCTGGAATTGCCTTACAG
>JALVQM010000146.1 GCA_027025615.1 Desulfobacteraceae bacterium
GGTTATGCATCGAGCGGCCATGGCTCATGGTTGCGGGTGCGCAGGCGTGATATGTTCGGGACAGGAAGTGGGCGAAATCAAACGGACATTCGGCAAACAATTTTTAACTGTGACACCCGGCATACGGTTTGCCGGGATAAATGGCCGGGATGACCAGAGACGAACGGTAACCCCGGCCGAAGCTATATCTTCCGGTACTGATTACCTGGTTGTAGGCCGACCCATCAGGGACGCTGTTGACCGAAAAGCCGTCGCCCGTTCCATTGCCGGGCAAGTAAAAGAAGCATTGGCGGCAAAATGCTAGGTGTCAGAACATATATCACTGTCAAGACCGAAAACCGTGTGCAGTACCCTGACCGCCAATTCAGCGTATTTTTCCTCAATAGCGCATGAAATACGGATTTCCGATGTACTGATGAGAATTATGTTTATGCTTTCCCTTGCCAGGGCATTGAACATGACGGAAGCAACGCCGGAGTGATTCTTCATCCCGACCCCGATTACTGAAACTTTTGCTATGGTATCGTCTCCAAGTACTTCTTCGGCACCGATTTTTTCAGCTACCTTGCGTTCAATTTCCATGGTTCGTTTGAAATCGGCGCGGGGTATGGTAAATGTAAGATCTGTTTTGCCGCCGGGACGCATGTTTTGAATAATCATGTCGACCACGATTCCTGCTTCGGCGATGGGCGTAAAGATTTTGGCGGCTATTCCCGGCTGGTCGGGGACTTTTTTCAGGGTTACCCGCGCCTGGTCTTTGTCAAGGGTGACTCCTGAAACCATTAGTTGTTCCATGCCGGAATCCTCGCTGACCACCATTGTGCCTTCCTCCTCGTTGAATGATGACCTTACATGAACAGGGATATTGTATCTTTTGGCAAAACTCACTGATCTAATCTGCAGAACTTTAGCCCCAAGGCTGGCCATGTTAAGCATTTCATCATAAGAAATGGTCTTTAATTTGCGGGCTTTGTTGCAAATGTTGGGATCGGCAGTATAAATACCGTCCACGTCAGTGTAGATTTCGCATAAATCGGCCTTAAGGGCCGCGGCGATGGCAACGGCTGACGTGTCAGATCCGCCCCGCCCAAGGGTTGTAATATTGCCCTGGGTGTCCTGGCCCTGGAAACCGGCCACGACTACTATCTTGTTTTTGGAAAGCAATTTGTTGATTCGCTGGGTTCCGATTTCCAGGATCCGGGCATTGCCATAGACACAATCGGTGACTACCTGGGCCTGGTGACCAAGGAGGCTGCATGCCGGGTAATTCATATCCTTGAGCATCATGGCAAGTAAGGCAGCCGTTGTTTGTTCTCCGGTTGCCAGGAGCACATCCAGTTCACGCCGGTCGGGTTCGGAAGCTGCCTGGGAGGCCAATTTGATCAAGTCGTCTGTTACCCCTGCCATGGCCGAAAGGATGACGACTACCTGGTTACCTTGGGAGTATGTTTGGGCTACCCGCCGGGCTACATTTTTTATCCTTTCAATGTTAGCTACCGATGTGCCGCCGAATTTTTGAACAATCAGTGCCATGGAAGCTCCTTGCCTGTTGTAATCATTGCTTGTTTCTCCAGCGATCGGCAATCTTTATCAAATCACGCCAGGCAAGTCCATATCCAATCAACTTTATCCTGCGCCGATTTTTCCCGTTCATCTCCCAACGCATTACCATGGATTCGGCCGGCCAGTCAGCCGGATTGAGTTTTTCGGCCCATTCCACCGCCACTACAGCGTTGGTGTCGAACCACTCAAGCAGTCCCAGGGCTTCGGCATCTACAGGGGACTGGAGCCGATACAGGTCGGCATGTACCAGTTGCAATCTGCCGGGATACAGGTTTACCAAGGTGTAGCTGGGGCTGACAATGTCATAAGCAGGATCAACATCAAGTCCCAGGGCAAGGCCTCTGACAAAGCAGGTCTTGCCGCAGCCCAGGGTTCCTTCAAGTCGTAGAACGGCTCCTTTTTTAAGGTATCCGCCTATAAATTGTCCCAGGGCCCCGGTGTCCAGTTCAGAAGCAGTTTCGATGATAATTTCGGTTTTGGTTGACATGGATTGATTAAGCCTGTTGCCTTTGGTTTAATCTTAATTTGCTAATTTTTTTACTATACCTGCAATGACCCTGGGCACCATCTGCATAACCTCTCCGGCTGTGTATCCCCAGGGTCCTTTTTCAAGGGCCAGTCGATCGGCAGCCATTCCGTGGATCCAGACCGCGGTGTGGCAGGCAGACTGTGCAGTCAGTCCCTGAGCAACAAATCCGGCTATCAGGCCGGTAAGAACATCGCCCATGCCCCCTGAAGCCATCCCGGGATTACCGCTCAGATTGATTCCGCATTTTCCGTCGGGGCAGGCCACAATTGTACGGGCTCCCTTGAGGGCCACCACGGCCTGGTTGGAAAGGGCAAGCTGGCGGGCGGCGGTCACCCGGTCGGCTTGAATGGCCGCTGTATTGGTTGCCGCAAGCCTGGCCATTTCTCCTGGATGAGGGGTAAGGATAACAGGTGCTTTGGCTTTCAGGGGCAGCCCTATGGCTGCCAGGCAGTTCAGACCATCGGCATCGACGACCAGCGGTGTTGCAGAGCTTTCAATAATTTGCCCGACCATTTCAATGGTTGCCGGATCTGTGCCTATACCCGGTCCCAGGGCCAGGCATGTTTTGTTTTCAGCAAGTGACATGATACTGGCTGCACCACCAGAGCAAAAATAACCTTGCCCTTGGTCATCAATGGGAGCGGTCATGATTTCGGTCATCTTGGCGGCCAGGACCGGCTCGACGGTTGCCGGGCAGGCCAGAGTGACCAAGCCAGCCCCGGCCCGCAGGGCAGCTTTGGCCGCCATGGCTGCGGCCCCGGTTTTGCCGATGGCTCCAGCGGCGACCAGTACATGTCCAAAAGTGCCCTTGTGGGCTGCCATGGCGCGTGGAGCCAGGTGGCGCTCTATCAAATGTTTATCGATTACATGTTGAGCCGGAGCGGTTGCCTCGACAATGTGCCCGGGAATGCCGATATCGATTACCCGCAACTTGCCGACATATTGTGCGCCTGGTGTGACCAGGTGCCCGATTTTGGCAAAAGCGAAGGTGGCAGTTGCCGTCGCCCTGATACAGGTTCCCCACACCTGACCGGTGTCGGAGCTGAGGCCGGATGGAATGTCAACGGCCAGTACGGGCCGATTGAAAGAGTTCATCAGGTCTATGAGCAGGGCGAATTTGCCCCTGACCCGGGAATTTAGACCAGTGCCAAGCAGAGCATCTACCCAGCAGTCCGCATGGGCCATTTGGGTTGTAAGGGTTTCAATATCGCTTGCTTCGGCAATTTCGATGACTTCGACATTTAAAGGTTCAAGCAGTTTCAAATTGGCGGCGGCATCTCCCATTACCTGTTCACGCTTTGCCAGTAGGTATACGGTTACAGGAATTCCCATTTGGGATAAGTAACGGGCGATAACGAAACCGTCCCCTCCGTTGTTACCACGACCGGCAGCCACGGCAACATTGCCCGGGGCATGAGGATATACAGATTCAAGGAAAAACCTTGTCGCCCCTCTCCCTGCGTTTTCCATCAAAACCTGTCCCGGCAGTCCGAAAGTTTCAATGGTTTGCCTGTCCATTGTTTGCATTTCAGAGGCTGTAACCACAAGGGGTGGTAAATAGTCCGGTGCAATAAGAGAACTTTTCATGGTTGGCTCCTTTGTTATCGAATCCGGCTGTTTTGGCTGCAGGAGACCGGTTTTGATTCTGGACCGGGCAGTTGTAAAATTGCCTGTGGGCGGGAACCGGCGATCCAGGTATCCTGTTAATCAGGCCAGGATATTGGTTCTACTCCGATAACCGCCAGCAGCGCGTTGGTTTTTTCTTCCATTTTCCTGGCTTGTTGCCGTGATTTTTCATGGTCGTAGCCAAGCAGGTGAAGAATACCGTGGACCAGAAGCTGAAACAACCTTTGTTCGATGGTCAGACCGGCTTTTACGGCCTCGGCAGCGCAGGTGTCGGCAGAGATTACAACGTCTCCCAGCAGGTGGGGGTTAATCTGCGCAAAAGGCCCTTCCCGCATAGCAAAGGCAATGACGTTTGTTGGCCCCTGACGGTCCAGATAGGTTCTATTGAGATCTGAGATGGTGTCATCATCGACAATCAGGATGGAAAGCTCGGCATCAGGACAGTCCAAGGCGTTTAAGATGGCGCGGGCCCTGGTCCTTATCGTTTCGTGATTGAAAAGATGTTTCTTTTGCCTGTTTTCTATCAAAACGTCCATTTTTGATTTTCCCCGTGGCCTTCTCACCGGGCTCAGCATATTCAATACGATGATGGTGGATTCCATTCAAAATGGTATAGAAACTACGTGCAATTTTATGCAGATCTTTCAATGTCAGCTCGCAGCTGTCAAGCTGACCGTCAGCGAAGATTTTATTGATCAGATTTTGTACCAGACCCTGAATTCGGGCCGGAGTTGGATTGTCAAGGGTTCGCGAGGCAGCCTCCACCACGTCTGCCAGCATGACCAGCCCTGCCTCCTTGGTTTGGGGTTTGGGGCCGGGATAACGGAAATCGTCGATGTTGACTGCTTCTTTCCCCTTGAGCTGAACGGCCTTGTCGTAGAAATACTGGATAAGGCTGGTTCCGTGGTGCTGACGGATGGTGTCGATTATGGCTTGTCCCAGCTTGTTTTCACGCGCCAGCTCAACCCCTTCCTTGATGTGCGCAATTAGGATCAGGGCTGACATTGATGGGGCCAGTTTGTCATGACGATTTTTACCGTTTTTCTGATTTTCGATAAAGTAAAGCGGCTTTTTCATCTTGCCGATATCATGGTAGTATCCACATACTTTGGCCAGCAGGGGATTGGCTCCGATTTCGCTTGCGGCTGCCTCCACCAGTGACCCGACAACAACACTGTGATGATATGTTCCCGGAGCTTCGAGCATCAGTCGCCGCAACAGAGGCCGGTCGAGGTTGCCCAGCTCCAGAAGAGTTATGTCGGAAGTATACTGGAAAGTCATTTCCACAAGGGGGGCGATTCCCGCGGCCAGAATACCGCTGCTGAAACCTCCCATAAAAGCCAGTGTCCAGTCCCAGAAGAGTTTTATACCCGTTGAGTTTGCCGTGTATAGTCCTATCGCGGCGGCAGCCAGGACACTGAGCAGTCCCAGTCGTGCTCCTGCCTGGATGAATATTTTCCTTTCACGGCACTGGGTTACCCAAAAAGCTGCCATGGAAGTGGTGATCAGGAAGTAAATGAAGACGTCGAAACGACCCTGAAAAAGCATTGCCGTGCAGATTGATGAGATCAGGGCAAAAGGCAGGGCTGCTGCCAGGCCTAGGAAAAGACAGACAATCATGGCCCCGGTGGCTACCGGAATACCGTAGACCACTGAAGAAGGCGGAATATTAAATGGGGAATTGGGGATGAAAGCTGTTGAAAAAAGATGTGACAGTTTTACGATCAGCAATACCAATGCGAGTACAACTGTCAGAAAAACTAGGTTTTTATTGTGACCATGCCGAAAACGAATCTGATGGCGGTATGATAGGCTGTAGATTACGATAAGCGCCAAGGCCAGGACCAGCGCGGCTCCTGCACCGGAAACCGATATGTGTTTGCTCTTGGCCTGTTCCTGCATGGCTTTTAGTTTTAACAACTTGGTGGGGGTGACTTTTTCACCTTCCCTTAGCAGCATTTCACCGGCCTTTATCTGATAAAGAATCGGTTTTATGGCTTTTACCGCCTGGTTACGGCGCAGTTCTGTTTCATGACGGTTAAGGGTTAGGTTGGGTTGGATGAGTCGCTGGCTGAAATCTACCACTAGATTGATCAGGGTGTAACTCATATTTTTCAGAAGCGGCTGGCCGACGATGCGAACCATGGTTTTTGCCTGATCCGGTCCGTAAAAACGGCGCAGGGCACCAATAGTGCGTTCTTGCTGGGTAACCAGATTACGCAGAACAATGCCTTTTTCATCCTCTTGCAACAGGATTTCCTTGTTGG
Source organism: Desulfobacteraceae bacterium (assembly GCA_027025615.1). Taxonomy (GTDB): domain Bacteria; phylum Desulfobacterota; class Desulfobacteria; order Desulfobacterales; family Desulfosarcinaceae; genus JALVQM01. Next base: position 5,986 of record JALVQM010000146.1, read on the forward strand.
CCACAACGCCGTTACGCATTATTTGCGATACGATTTTGATTATCAGGGTCG
>JALVQM010000147.1:0-1163 GCA_027025615.1 Desulfobacteraceae bacterium
ACTTGAGAACCGAGGCCTGGGACACAAACACGGCAATGGCGCCGGCTATGAAAAAAGCCGGAATAAGGCAGGTCAAGACGTGCTGCCTGGCATATTCCTGGAGCATCAGGAAAGCTTCCAGGCCCGATTGGCGAATCACAGGGTGGCTCCAGGGCACATAATAAGCCGCTGCAAAAACCCCCACGATCAGTAATAGCTTTGTGCGTTCTTTCATTTTATGGTTCCCTCAGGTTATATTCACCTTGGCCAAATCTTTTCTGTTGTCTTGAGTAATATTATTTTATCTTTATTTCGCCATATGGCGATTTTATAGAGCCAAAAAAAATTACCTGCTGCAAACCTTCTCACGGCTTATATCCGGTAAACGGTTAACCAATTTTTCAATTTCAGGATCATCATCCAGCCAGTGGCGCAAATTGCCAAGCAAGCTGGCCGCAAACATGTTGCGTTGTCCATCTGCAAGCCGGTAATTGACCCAAAGCCCATCCTTGGAATAGGTTATCAATCCAGCTTCTTCTAAAATTTTCAAGTGTTTACTGGCTGTTGACTGGGCCAGTCCAAGGGCTTCCTGGATTTCACAAACACACATAACCCTATGCTGGAGCATCTTCAGGATTTTGACCCGGTTAGGATCTGACAACGCCTTCATAACTTTTACAAACTTGCGCATAGTCACCCCTATATCGTTGTATGTGAATATAGCGAAAAATCTGAAACTGTCAAGTACATTTTTAAATGTTGGAGGAAATGCTCTCTTTCAACCAACAACAGCAGCACTACGTTTGTAAACCTGTTCAACAACTTCATTTATATCAAGAGTAAGCAACCTGCGTTCCAGAACCACCCAACGGCCCGCAATCATAACATGGGTCACGTCACTGCCGCGGGCAGCATAGACAATGTTTGAAGCTGCATGGTAAACAGGAATCAGATTAGGAGCTTTCGCATCCAGGATTATCAGGTCAGCGTCTTTGCCAACTTCCAGAGAGCCGGTCTGGCCCTCCCATCCCAGGCAACGTGCACCCTCAATGGTAGCCATGCGGACAACACCGGCTGCATCCAGAACTGTCGGGTCGTCGCTGGCGACCTTGTGCAAACGGGCAGCTGTACCCATTTCGCCGAAAAGGTCCAAATCATTGTTGCTTGCACAACTATCAGTACCC
>JALVQM010000147.1:1173-6031 GCA_027025615.1 Desulfobacteraceae bacterium
TATGCCTGCGGCAAGTTTCATGTTGCTCTCAGGACAATGAATCACACGGCAGCCTGTTTTTGCCAGCAGATTAATATCATCTTTATCCAGGTGAACACAATGAACCAGTAGAGTATCAGAATCCAGGATTCCAAGGTGTTCAAGCCATTGGGCGGGGCTGCAACCGTGTTCTGCGAAAATGCGTTCAAGTTCCGCCCTGGTTTCTGCCAAATGAATCTGGAAAAGGACCCCGGCCTCTAAGGCTTTCTGTTTTGCAGACTTCAAAGTCCGTGCTGAACATGTATATGGCGAATGACAGAAAATAGACGGCTTTATAGAATCATTTCCCGCCAGTAGGTTTTCCGCAACAAATTGTGCGGCCGCTTCAACGTTTCCAGACGGATCCGGCACTCCGGGTGCGGGAAAATCAATCACGCCCTGTCCTGCCACAGCCCTTAAACCCGCCTGGCCCACAGCCTCTATAACCTTGTCAGCCATAAAATAACCATCGCAGATGGTTGTAACCCCGGCCGACAACAGTTCAGCACAACCAAGCAAAGAAGCCCAATAAACGTTTTCAGGATTTATATGCCGAGCCTCGGCCGGAAATATATAGTCCTCAAGCCAAGTCATCAGGGGCAGGTCATCTGCCAGACCACGGAAAAGGGTCATGGGCAAATGAGTATGGGCGTTTACCAGTCCGGGCATCAAGATTGCACCGCCTGCATCAATGGTTTGCCGGGCCGCAGGAATACTGTCGTCAACATCCATTGACCATACCCGGGCTATCTTCCTATCCATGACCGCCAGGGCGCCCTTTTCAATGACTCTGAAGGTCCGGTCAACGGTAACGATGCAGGCGTTGTAAATCAGGCAGTCAAACATCCGGCTGTTCATAACCGGTTGCTCCCATTGTTTGCAAAAGGTCTAAAATCTTTAGCAATTTCGCGCACCCTGCCAACAATTTCATTCAGGTCAATTGTTTGCAGTTGCCTGTTTTCACAGACAACCATGCCATCTATTACCACGTGTAAAACATCACTTCCGTCGGCATTGTAAACCAGGTGAGAAACAGGATCAAAGGTGGGAACAGAATGTGCTTTTGAGGCATCTAAAACTACAATATCTGCCTGCTTGCCAACCGCCAGGGATCCCACTCTTTGCTCAAGGCCCAGGGATCGGGCAGCATCTATGGTAGCCATTTGTAAAACCCGTAAAGCAGGTAAAACCGTAGGATCCCCTTTGAAAACCTTGTGCAGCTTGGCCACGCTGTCCATTTCCCGGAACAGGTCCAGATCGTTGTTTGAACAACAACCATCAGTACCCAAACCAACGCATACCCCGGCAGATACCATCTCGGGCACAGGCGCCACTCCCGAGGCCAGCTTCATGTTACTTTCGGCGTTGTGGGCAACCTTGACCCGGCCCTCGGCCAGCATCATTATTTCATCCTGGTTAACCTTGACCGCATGACAGGCAACCAGATTTGATTTCAACAGTCCCAGACTTTGGAGGTGTTCCACCGGCCGGCAGCCGTAACTTTGAATTACCTGCTGTACCTCGGAATCGGTTTCGGCAAGGTGAAGCACAAGCGGAACATTGTTGCTCCAGGCCATGTCAGCAGCCTCAAGAAGCAGGTCCGGGCTGCAAAGATACGTGCTGTGAGGCTCGATTGCCACGTTTACCAGTGGATCATCGCCCCATTTTTCCAGCATCTGTGACACGTAGCGGAATCCGTTTTTCAGGGGGCCGTAGTTGGGCGAAGGAAAATCGTAAAGCACTTCGCCCACCACCGCCCGCATGCCGGCTGACTTTGCAGCCCGGGCCACAGACTCCTCAAAGAGATACATGTCGCAAAAACAGGTTGTTCCTGACAGAATCATTTCCGCACAGGCGAGCTCGGCGCCCAGCCGGACCAGGTCTGGATCGTGGTCTGCTTCGGCCGGGAAAATATGCTTCTGGAGCCAGGACATCAGGTCCAGATCGTCAGCAAGGCCCCGAAAAAGAGTCATGGCCGCATGGGTATGCAGGTTGATCAGGCCGGGAATTACAATCCCGCCACAGGCATCTATTTGTCGCCTTGTTTTTACATTACTGAAAGCCTCGCTCGGTCCCAGGGACTCGATCCGGCTGTCTTTAACCGCCAGGGCACCGTTTTCGACCAGCGTGCAGTCCCTGTCCATAGTGACAAGGGTGCCGTTGGTGATAAGAAGGTCGCATGTTTGATCCATGGTGCTGTCTTGGTCAAAGTGAGTCAATGTTTTTGACAACGCCTGCTATAACTTTTGCCAGCCTGGGAGCAGCCCCCAGGGCAACGGCTATGATACTATCCACATCGGCCGGCTGAGGATTGTCAGGATCAGCCAAGTTGGTGATAATCGAAAGCCCAAGAACCCTGATCCCCAAGTGAACAGCAGCAATCGTTTCCAGGACCGTTGAAAAACCAACTGCATCAGCGCCGATTCCCCTTAAAAAACGCATTTCGGCCGGGGTTTCCAATGAAGGCCCTTTCAGCCCTACGTAAACCCCGGAACGCAGGCCAATACCAGCCCGGCCGGCGGAGTCCAGGGCAAGATCGGCCAGCTTTGGATTGTAGGCCTTGGTCATGTCCGGGAAGCGGGGACCCCACTTATCGACATTCGGCCCGACCAGGGGGTTTTCAGCGGTCAAATTGATATGATCACGGATGAGCATTAAATCTCCGTTTTCAAAAGCAGGATTCAGCCCTCCGGAAGCATTGGTCAGGATCAGGTTCCTGACCCCCAGAGCCGCCATCACCCTTACTGAAAAAGTAACCTGCTCCGGCAGGTATCCTTCGTAAAGATGGAAACGACCATGAAAAACGGCAACTTGTCTGCCGGAAAGACCACCTACCACCAATTGTCCTGCATGACTGGGAACAGTCGGTGTCGGAAAGTTGGCAATCAGACTATATTCGACAATCTCCGGCCGGCTCAAATCATGTGCCAGCTCCCCCAGCCCGGTACCCGTAAGCAGGGCTACTTGCGGAAAGGGGTCAAAGCGGTGCTGCAAAAAAGCAGCAGCCTGGTTTACCTGCTCGATTAAATTCTTCATCGCAATTATTAAATTTAAAATTATGTAAACTGCTTTGCTCAGAAACTCAGCCACGGAGTATAGCCACCTGACACTTGAGGGTCAAGCCGACATATTGCTTTGAATTTAAACTTCCGGTTGCCATCCAGCTCGATTATGTTTATTTTTACCTTCAATTTATCAATGATGGTTTGATAACAAATACGCTATCTTTTTTTGCGCATCACGGTCGTGCAGCTGCAGCTTATTTCAAAGGTGTACAGTTCGTGTCAGCATGGCGTAAAGTTTTGATCCTGAACTATTTATGGAGCCATCAATGACTTATCTCTAAGAAAAGGAAACAGCAATGCGTGGTCTTATTATCCGCTGGATGACCTTAACGGTAGCCGTAATGTTTACCGCCTACCTGGTGGACGGAATCCAGGTGGCCAGCTTCGGATCAGCTTTGGCAGCCGCTGCCGCCATCGGTGTTTTGAATGCCTTCTTCCGCCCCGTGGCTCTGCTGCTGACCCTGCCCCTGAACCTGCTCACTTTCGGACTTTTTACATTTGTTATCAATGCCATGATGCTAAAGATGGCTTCAGGGCTGATAGGCGGGCTTCAGGTAACCGGTTTCTGGAGTGCAGTGGTTGGAGCTTTTTTAATAAGCCTTATCAGTTGGCTGATAAACACCCTGATAAATACAGAGGGTCGTATTGACCTGATCGAACTCCACCGCCGCGGACCTGATCGCTGGGTATAAAACACTCCCGGTCCTGACATGAACATTTTACTTATCATCCTTGCAATTGCCTATATCCTGCTGCCCTACGACCTGCTTCCTGATTTTTTCCCCGTAAGGGGCTGGATTGATGATCTAATAATAGCAGGTCTGCTGATATACAAGTATTTTCAACGTCAGAAAGCCCGCCAGACCACAGACCGGACCAACAACCAGGGACATAATCAGCACAGTCATAAAGAGACCGATCCGGCTGGATCCGGGTTAAAGGATCTGCCTCCGCACCAAATCCTGGGAGTAGCGCCGGATGCATCTGACCAGCAAATAAAATCAGCCTACCGGCACCTGGCGGCCAAATATCACCCGGATAAATTCACCCACCTGGATGAAGAATTCCGCTGCCTGGCAGAAGAAAGGTTCAAACAAATCCAGGCCGCTTATCAGACAATGAAATCTTCCCGGAAAATCTGAAAACAAAAGCCCGGCATCACCAAAACAGCAGTGCCGGGCTAACGGTATGGTTTTAGAATCTGGGCTATACCAGTCCCTGGTCCAGCATGGCATTGACCACCTTGATAAAGCCGGCGATGTTGGCTCCCACCATGTAATTGCCCGGGTGACTATACTGCTCTGCCGCTTCCACGCAGGTCTTGTGGATCTGGTGCATGATCATCTTCAGTCTTTCGTCAACTTCCTGGCGTGTCCAGGAAAGCCGCATGCTGTTCTGGGTCATCTCAAGACCGGATACCGACACTCCTCCGGCATTGGCTGCCTTGCCCGGCCCATACAGAATCTTGTTGTCGGTAAAAATATCTATCCCTTCCGGAACCGTCGGCATGTTGGCCCCTTCGCATACAAGCTGAACACCGTTGTTTACCAGGTTCTGGGCGTCTTTGCCGTTGATCTCGTTCTGGGTGGCACTGGGAAATGCACAGTCGGCCTTGTGATCCCAAAGCGGATTGTAATCCGCGTTGGGCTCTGACGGACTATAGACTGCTTCGGGATACTTCTCAGCGTATTCCTTGACTCGACCGCGCTTGATGTTTTTCAACTCCATGATAAAATCCAGCTTGGACCGGTCAACACCTTTCTCATCGTAAATAT
>JALVQM010000148.1 GCA_027025615.1 Desulfobacteraceae bacterium
GTTCATCGGAGATACCCATCACCACCGATCCGAACATTTGAACCAGCCGGCGGTAGGAATCGAACACAAAACGGGGATCATTGGTCAGCCTGACCATGGCTTCGGCCGTCGTGTCGTTGAGCCCGATATTCAGGACCGTATCCATCATTCCGGGCATGGAAAACTTTGCGCCTGACCGGCAGGAAACCAGGAGGGGATTATCATTTGCGCCGAACTTTTTAGCCGTTGCACTTTCTATTTTTTCCAAAGCTTCAAGTTCTTGTTCCCACATTCCGGGCGGCAATATGCCTCCTCCGTCCAGATAGGCGTTACAGGCTTCAGTGGTTATGGTGAACCCGGGAGGAACCGGCAGGCCGATTCGCTGCATTTCGGCTAAATTGGCCCCTTTACCACCGAAAAGAGCACGGACATCTTCCCAATCGCCACCGACGTATTCTTCTGCCTGATCAACTTCATCAAATAAATACACCCATTTCTTGTTTCCCATGACGTTTTCCTTTCTTTAAAACCCATAAAATGAAAAACGGCAACTTTGCGCCGGGCCATCTGGACCGGCTTTACCCGGATGGTATCGATTGAATAATGTTGGTCCACCAAGGTTTCATGTATGCTGCCTGTGGGCGGCAGGGCGAAATGTACAAGGGCAAAGCCCACCTGCGGCAGCAGACTTTACAAGGTAAGATTCAACTATAGCCGAAATATGCTAAAAATGAAAGCCTGTCGCTTTTTGCGAAAGGGCAGGCAGAGCCGCGACCTGGATTGTCAAACATGTTTACTTGGTATATACAGCACTAGCTATCCTGACTATACTTTGTCTGTCTGTAAACAGATTAAAAAGCCGGAGTTGAGCATGCTTGAACAAGAGGGAAAAGAAGATTGCCGGGCCCTGATAGGGATTACATGTTCGCGGGTTATCGGTGGCAGTTGGAGCAAACTTTCAAAAGGCCATTGGCTCAATTATACCCTCGAGGCTTATGCCAGGGCGATTGCAGCCGGTGGAGGAGCCCCGGTTCTTGTCCCGCTGGGACAAACCAGGGCAACCTTTGAGTTTATCATCCAACGGATCGATGGTCTTGTATTAAGCGGTGGACCCGATATCCACCCCAGGCATTACGACAGCATGCCCCTTGGCGGTCTGGCCGATGTAGATTATGAACTTGACCTGATGGAACTTGAACTTGCTCGCATGGCCTTGGACCGTGACATTCCTGTTCTTGGGATCTGCCGGGGAATTCAGCTTTTGAATGTTGTCTATGGCGGCAGCCTGATCCAGGATATAGCTTCCCAGGTGCCGGGTGCAATTTTACACAATCCTGATATAGATAAAGGGGTTATGAGTCATACCGTAAAAATTGAACCTGAATCGTTGCTCGCCGGAATAATCGGCCAGGACAAGATCTGGGTCAATGGACGCCACCACCAGGCGATTGACAAGCTGGCCCCCGGCCTGAAGGTCAGTGCCCTGGCACCTGATGGGATAGTGGAGGCGGTGGAGGCTTCTGACAGGCCTTTTGCAATGGGGGTTCAGTGGCATCCTGAAGGTACGTGGAAAACTGATATTTATTCGCGCAAGCTGTTTTCAGCCTTGGTGAAAGCTGCCAGCGGAAGTTTTTGAGTTATGGGCACGGTTGATGTATGAGTATCTGCGATAACATGGATGAAGGGGGAGCCTGAGGAAATGGGATCCTGGGATGAAGTCCAGTTTGCCAATTTGTCTCCGGAAGAGATTGCCACCATAAAGAGCCTGGAAAAAAAGCTGGGTGATGATATCAGCCTTGTGGCGGTCAAAAGCACGGCCGTATTGTATGTGCTTGAAGCCAAGTTGGCCCCCAACCAGTGGTTGCGTGTCGACCGGGTATATCCGCAGATAGAACAATTAAAAGCTTATTACAGTGATTAT
>JALVQM010000149.1 GCA_027025615.1 Desulfobacteraceae bacterium
TAAAAAGATACATAGGGCCTCGAGTAAACCTTATTCAACATCCAGAATCAACCTGATAGCCTTGTCCAAGGCTCCAATTTTAAAAGGTTTTTGCAGAAAATAACAATTTCCTTTTCTGAGCATTTTCTGTGCCTTGGCATCAAGGCAATAGCCACTTGCCAAAATCACTTTTGCCCCGGGCTTAATTCTGCGCAAGGCAGCATAGGTAGTTTCTCCGTCCATGTCCGGCATGCTCAAATCAAGGATAACCAAGTCAATACTTTGACTTAACCTGGCAAAAAGGTCAATCCCATCTTGGCCTCCGGAGGCTGTCACGACCCGGTAACCAAGATTCTCAAGTACAGCCCTGCCAACATCGCGAATCATTGTCTCATCATCAATCAGCAAAACAAATGCCTTGTGATCACCTTCCAATTTCAGCAATGGTCCTTTCCGGCTGTATATCCCGGTCTCATGGCCGCCGACGACGTTAAACAAAAAACAGATTTAACTTGTTTTGAAAAAAATACCGTGCTTGCCCCCTTGGCAAGTGAAAATGTGGCTGCAAACTTAATTTCCAAGATGTAAACTGCGTCAGCCTATTATGCCCTGGCTTAAGTTTGTCAGCCGGGTTTTTCAACCAGCCGTCAAGTTGTCAGGAGCACAAAAACGCAGTTAGAACTGTTGTATTTTCTCTCTATCAATATGATAGAATAGCCTCTTTTTGCAACAATTTTCAGTCCATGCAACAATTGCGAAACGACTTCATTGGGAAATGTACTCAATATACAAGGCCGGCGGGCTCAAGACTTTTCAGGAGTATGGCCTTTTATTACCAGAACCAATAAAAACAGGCCCAACAACAGCAGCCCCAGATCACGCAAAAAGGTTAAAAATCCCAGGGGCTTGTCGGCAATACCGCTTCCAAAACACCCGCAGGCTATATCCAGACCCCTGGCATAGTTAAATCCTGCTACACACAGAAAAATGAAAAGCAATGTATCGGCAAGAACTACCGCAGATTCCACCCACCAGCCAGTAACCAGCAAAAATCCGGTCAGAAATTCTATCCAGGGCAGCCCCAGGGCAAAGGGATTAATCAAACCGGAAGGTAAAATCTGGTAATTAAAAACAGCCCGGGCAAAATCATCAGGATGTAAAAGTTTAGGCACCGCCGCCACAATAAAGACCATTCCCAAAGCAATCCTTAACACAGTGAAAGCCAGCTTACCTCTCAGATTCCAAACATCCCTCATAAAGCATTCCCTTCAACTGCTCCAATCTCTTGCGAACAAAACAAATACATCGGGTCTTACTTGATTCATGGTTTTTAATCACTATGGTTAGCAAAACATATGGAAAATGATTTTCCCAAAGCATCAAGTTCCAAATTTCAGAATATGATTGTCGCAGATCAGGTTACCGGTCAAACATTAATTTCAATCTAAATATAAATTTTTCAGCCGAATTAATTTTGAATGTTTGCAATACCATAAAGAACATGACTAAATCCATTCTAATTGAATCAACTTGAAATGTGCATAACAATACTTATTGTCAATAAACTGCATTCTCCTTGTTGCCCCAATGATTGGCTTCAAGGAAATTTCCCACCGGGCCTGCCTGAAAAATGATCTGATCGTTTTTTTCTGAGCCTCAACCTGCCCGCCTGCCCTGTTCCTGGTGATTTAAATTTGATCTGCCTTTGACATTGGGCGGCATAAAAACCATCTGGAACTGACTTGGCAACAGCTTTTTCATCTTCAATGCTTATTGGCTGAAATGATCTTGGTAAGATACAAACCATTTTTGCTAAATTTTGCCAGTATAAAATGGAGAAATTACAATGAAACAACAAGAAAGCGGCAAAAATGCCGGTCCCCGACACATGGCAAAGCCACACCAGCAGCCGACAGAAG
>JALVQM010000150.1 GCA_027025615.1 Desulfobacteraceae bacterium
GACAGGTGCGTGGGTTCCCCTGGAAAGGTATCTCAGCCGAACCACCGGTTCTTCCCTGAGCCATGGGCTTTGTCCGGAGTGCTACCGCAGGCGGCTGGATGAACTGGAAAGTATCAGTGGACGGCTTCCCGGGGATAACAAATAACACCAGATTACCGTACTTGTCCGACATTCGAACGTCGATACAGGCAGATTTACGGTGTCGGTTTCACGGATTTCATGCTCGATGTAGAAGGCAATACGCCTGTGCCGAAATTGGCATTTCTCCCTGTATCAGCACCAGTCTCAACCTTTTCCTCTACTGACAACAGCAGGATTTAGGAAAAAAGGCATAAAAAAATTGATTTTTTCCGCCTTCCGACCATACAATATCAGATATGATCAAGACGTGTAAGAAGATGATTGTTGTCTGCAGATAGTCTATTATTGCCGGAGAGAGTCAAATGAAGGAGTTTTTATTGCGCATGATGGAGGTGCTGCTGCATCTGCATGATTTGAGCGTTAAGCAGAAGCTTACCCGCCTTATCATCTTTTTCCTTTGTATTATCACGATTATTGTCTTTTATTCTTCTCTGACCCTCTATCATCAGAAACATGATGGTTTGGTGGTAAATATTGCCGGCCGGCAACGGATGCTGACCCAGAAGTTCACCAAGGAATTTTTTCTTTTGCTTCATCAGCAATCTATCGAGGACCGGAAAAAGGTTTCCGGGCAGATGCTGCATACGAGAAGATTATTTGAGGTTTCTCTGCAGGCCCTTGTCGAAGGGGGAAAAACCTTCAAGGATCTGCAAATGAAAAAACCTGTTCAGCTGCCGTCTGTCACCGATCGAAAAATTCATAAGCAGCTACTTCTCGTCCGACAGCTCTGGGAGAGACTTTTACATGAAGTTGGCACGGTCAGGCCTGATCATCTTCAGCCGCAGCAGTTGCTCGCTGTAAACAGCATGAGTGTAAAAACCCTGGCCGCCATGAACAAGGCCGTTGGCATGCTGGCCGATAAGGCAGATGATAAGGTGCTTGTTTTGCAGATTGTGGAAGTTCTTATGTGGCTTCTCGCTTTGACCGTTTCCTGGCTGATTTCTTCTCTCCTGGTCACCAACCTGACCGAACCGCTCTCCGGGATTGTGAAAAGCGCCCAACGTATTGCCGGTGGTGATTTGAAAAAATATCAGGCTATTGACTACTCCCAAGATGAAATCGGGGCCCTGGCCGGGCATGTCGACAAGATGCGGACAGCCCTGAGCGACGTAATTCGCAACGTCCAGCAGAATTCCCAGCAAATGGCCCACTCCTCCCACCAGGTGGCCTCTATTTCCAAGGAGATTTCCGAAGTCGGCGCCAGACAGCAGGAGCGTTCCTCCGAAGTGTTGCGGGAAATTACCTCGTTGCAGGAAGTGTCGGGTCAGGTTGATGAATGCATATCAGGGGCCAAGGAAATAGTTGCCAGGACTGAACAGGAAGCGGAGTCGGGAATAGCAGTTGTTGAGGAAAACATTGCCATGCTTTCCCACGCCGTTGAGAGTGTGCATGCAACCGCGGAGGAGATCGAGTCCCTTGATCATGCCTCCGGCAAAATACATACCATTATCGAGTCGATTCAGAATATAGCTGATCAGACCAATCTGCTGGCGCTCAATGCCACCATCGAGGCCGCCCGGGCCGGTGAAGCAGGCAAGGGGTTTGCCGTTGTCGCCAATGAGATAAAAGAACTGGCCAGTCAGACCGCCGAGTCAACCGATGAAATTACCGAATTGATCAATCTTCTCACCAGTCGTGTTTCCGGATCAGTAAAATCAATGCAACAGGTTGTGGAAGAGGTTAACAATTCCCAGCAGATGTCCAAACAGACGGTGAGCGCATTCCAGACAATGCGGGATGGAATAGAGGAGACAAA
>JALVQM010000151.1:0-1512 GCA_027025615.1 Desulfobacteraceae bacterium
TACTGGCTCGAGCTCATACCCTTTCTTCTTGAGTCCCAAGATACGCCCGGCCGGGTGGGCAATATCAAGATGCCTGCGGGCAAAAAATGTTGTTACAGGGCCGGAACAAAGGCTTTTGAGAAGGCGCAACTCTTGCGCCTCGGTTGAGCCGTCTTGATTTTTAAGTGGGGAAGGGTTACCTTGGCAGGAAAGGCCGCCCGCCTTGTTTTTTGCCCCTTCCGGTTTGCAGGAACCGGCAAGGGGCCTTTCTTTTGTTTTCATTCCGCTACCCCCCTGTCATGAATTACGAACCGTCTTGACGGTTCCAGCTTCTATGAAGTCATCGAGGGCAGACCGGCGGTAACGAATATTTCTACCGATACGGACAAATTCAGGTCCCACGCCACGGTGTCGCCATATAGGAAGAGTGCCCTCGCTCGTTCCAAGATAATGAGCGGCTTCCTTTGTGGTCATCAAGTCGCTTTGGTATTTTTGTCTGTTTGCCTTTACGTTCGTTGAAATTTCCTCTTGATTCATTTGAATCCTCCCTGTTTAAGGTTAGTAATTTATGGCGAAAGCCAGTCACTTTATCAGGCTGATTGTCTCCTCCGCCTTTGGGATCGGTCAACCCTGTATTCTCTTTTGTAACTCATTGGATTGTACCTTTACGGAGTTTTTGTTTTAATTGTCAAAGGGTCCTAAATCTTTCGCCGAATAAAAATAAAAAAAGCCCGCAACTGCTGAGCAGTGCGAGCTTTTAGGGAGGGTTATTAGTGCTATGTTTTTATGCCATATTAAAACCCTGAATAAAATTGGGTAGTTATTCGATTTTACCCCCTTTGGCGCGACGAAATGTATTTTTTAATCTTTGTGCCACGTTTGCCGGACGACAGGATTTCTACCAAACGGTGAAGAACCGTCCCGCTGTCAACCACAGGCAGATCACCCTTATTAACCTGCCGGGCCAGCGGGTAGAGTGCGTGGATTAAAAACGATTCCGCGTCCTGATTATGCTTCCCTTTTTTATATGGCCCTTCGGCTAATCGAGAAATGTATTCCAGGGTGACAACAGCTTTGGTGTAATCGTTTGTGAATCGTTTGGTTTCTGGCCATTCAAGCATAGCCGCTGTCTGCAAAATATTCTTCATGTGATGGTCATTCATGAGCGGCAGCAATGTTTCTATGCAATCGTGTAATTCTCCCAGGGCTTTTCTATAGTTAGCTGCCGAAATCATGTTTTCTTTTGCCCACAGCATGCCCCTGTATTGTTGCCACGCCTTCTCAACAGCAGGAAAATTTTGTTCCCCGACAAGTTTTATTATTTTTTTCCTTTTGTCCATGGATAACTTTATATCGGTTGGTACCCAACCACCTGTCGGTCGGGTAATGGCCCGCTTGATGGCATCATCCTTTTTCATTTCATGCCACCCGACACGCCAACGACGTACAAAACCGCCAATAATCTAATTCTTCCATCCCTTCACCCTCAAAGAATCCCTGAAAAAATCCACCGGGCAGGCCGTCAGGGTACAC
>JALVQM010000151.1:1522-1896 GCA_027025615.1 Desulfobacteraceae bacterium
GCGGTCGCCGCCTGTGATTTATGCCCCAGGGTCTTGCCGACAATGGTTGACGTTGCGCCGGTCATGGTCTGATAGCTTCCCATGGTCCGCCGGAGGTCATGCAGGCGGACACCTTCCAGGTTTGCAGCCTTGCAAATTCGTACCCAGCCTTTTCGTGGGTTCTGGAAATGCCCGGTCTTCCCTTTTCCAGGAAATACAAACATGGAGCTGGTTTTTTTCCTGCGTCGCTTGAGAATTTCTGTTGATTCTTCCACCAAGGGAATGGTTATTGATTCGGCGTTCTTGCTTTGCTCCGCCGGGATCGTCCACAAATTCAGGTCGAAATCAATATCACACCACCGCATAGATAGGACGTTTGCCCTTCTGGCTCCCGT
>JALVQM010000152.1 GCA_027025615.1 Desulfobacteraceae bacterium
CAGTCCTGCTTTCCAAAGTACTGAAAAGAGCCTGCGGCAGGCCCGCGATTTTGCCCTGGCCTGCCAGATCAAGGCTGCCCTGGTTGATCAGTGGCCTAATGTGAAAGTTGCCTGTCGTTATGGGAACCTGATCGTTTATACCAAGGATAAAGAGGCCAAGTCCGGCAAACTGCGCAAGCACTTGAAAGATATATGTGAAAGGCTAGACTTATGTGGCAGCCTGAAAGACCTCCACAACCTTGAGGTGCACAAGAGTTCCCGGCCGCCGGCCGATGCTGTTTAAAGAGGGTTTCCGAATAACAGCATGATGGTTATTCAACAAGGAGTATATCATGTCAATTGTCATAATTTCTGCCGACAACAATGAGTCAGAAGCAAAAATTGCCGTGCAAACAGCCGATGCGCTTGGCTACGGTAAACTCGGGCCTGAGTTTATCAGTGAGATAGCCGGTAAATACGATATAGAAGAAGAAAAATTAAGGGAAGCATTGACCAATACACCTTCGCTGTTGCGGGGAATGCCTCCCAAAAAGTGGCAATATTACCTTGCCTGTATTGAAGCCGAAGTACTCCAGCGCCTGGTAGATGATGAGCTGGTCTGCTGGTCGCTTGCCGCTCACCTGTATGTTTTGGGGGTGTCCCATGCCCTGAAAGTCAGGCTTATATCAGATAATGAGCAACAGGCAGAAATTATAGCAAAAGAGCAAGGAACCACCCTTCAGCGGGCCAAAAAATTGCTGGCCAAGGAAAATCGACGCCGGGTTCAGTGGTGCCAGGCAGCCTGGGGGCAGGATGAAACCGATCCGGCGATGTACGACCTTGTCATCAATCTTGATCAGATAGACCCGGATGAAGCGGCTAAAACCATTGCCAAGGCAGTTGGTTACCGAAAATTCAAACCCATGACGTATTCCAGGAAATGTCTTGCCAACCGCCTGCTGGCAGCCAAGGTAAAAACAATATTGTTGAAAACAATGACTGATGTCAATGTTCAGGCCAGAGACGGCAGGGTAGTGGTGACCACCAAGGCTTTGAAGCGGGAAAAACAGAAAAAGACAGTGGCCATCAAGGAAATGGCCGGCGCTGTTGAAGGGGTTAATTTTGTTGAAGTTCATATTAATAATGACATTTTCAGCGAGGCTGCCCAGAGTCTGCGCTGATGTTTGAATCATCCAAAAGATGAATGGCTCGAAACAACCGGAACATCTTTAGGAGGCTTTATGTCTGAAACATTGAAAATCATGTTGCTGGATGATGAGCCCATCGTGGGCAAGCGCCTTAAGCCGGCCCTTACAAAGCTTGGTTGTGAAGTGGAGGTGTTTGAAAATCCTGTCGAAGCCATGGCAAGGATCGACCAGAAATGTTTCGATATTGTCGTAACGGATATCAGAATGGATGAGATGGACGGCCTGCAAGTCCTGGAACGGGTGCTTTCAAAATGGCCGGAGACAAAGGTTATCATGATTACCGGTTACGCCATGATGGCTCTTGCCCGTGAATCCATGGAAAAGGGGGCTTTCGATTTTATCGCCAAACCGTTCAGGCCCGATGATTTGCGCCGGGTTATCGCCAAGGCAGCCAAAGCGCTTGGCTCTCCGATTGATTTCAATCCTG
This sequence comes from Desulfobacteraceae bacterium, assembly GCA_027025615.1. Classification (GTDB taxonomy): domain Bacteria; phylum Desulfobacterota; class Desulfobacteria; order Desulfobacterales; family Desulfosarcinaceae; genus JALVQM01. The sequence continues at coordinate 1,615 of JALVQM010000152.1, forward strand.
CAGGCTAGATCTTGAAACAACCCAAAAGCCCTGAAGTGGTGGTCAGCCAGACCGGAAAGCTCACGGTCTCCAGAACACGTGGGCTAACGTGCATAAACAAGCTTGAGGACCATGACTGAATTTAATAGCTCAGCAGGTGATCATGACCAGGATGAGGGGACGCGTATCCGGAAGGTTTATGATCACATGGAGATAGTCGAAAAGTCGCGTCAGGCCCTGTTGGCCCGTAAGCCTTTCAGTGTCAGGCACCAGATTTACATTGCCTATGCGCTTGTTTTTCTGTTTGCCGTTGGAGTTGCCACGACCCTTATAACCAATATCTACCAGATTAAAAACGGACTTCAATTTCTTGAATTCGTAAATGATTTTGCCTCTGAAATTCAACAGGCGCGTAGATACGAGAAAAACTTTTTCCTTTACGGCACCAACCTTGATGACGCCCTGGAAAACATCCATCTGGCGAAAACAATTTTTGATCACAACGCCGATCAGTTTGCCACAATCATGGGACAGGAAAAACAGCGCTCTCTCCAGGCCAGAATTTCGGCCTACGAGCAATTGCTCGATCGTTTAAAACAAATCCAGCGCCGCAGTCCTGAACTGCTGACTGATGCAAATTTAATGGCAAGAATTGAAGATGATTTGAGAAAGAACGGCAAAGAGATGGTCGATCTTGCCCAGGGATTGATCAGGTCCGAAAAAGAAAATTTGTCAATAACCCTGGACCGTTCCAGGGATATTCATATTTTTTCGATGGTTGTCTTGCTGCTTTTCCTGGCAGTCCATGTCTATTTGCTGGTGGCAAGGATTTACAGTACCCTGAAACGTTTTTCAAGTTATGCTCAACGCATTGCTGCCGGTGATATCACTCCCATTACTCCAAAGCGCAGATTCCGGGATGAGTTTACCGAACTGGCAATCGCCATCAACGAAATGATCAAGGAAATGGACGCCCGGGAAGCAGCCCTGATCCAGACCCACAAGATGCGGGCGGTTGGAACCTTGACCGCCGGAGTAGCCCACGAGCTGAACAATCCCCTGAACAACATCATGCTTACCATCCACATGTTGATAGAAGATTATCCCGAGCTGTCAGATGAAGAGCGCCTGGACATGATGCAGGACGTGGCCAATGAAACCGGCCGGGCCAAGAATATTATAGCCAATCTGCTCGATTTTGCCCGTGAAAGCGCCACTACCATTGAAACCCTGGATTTGGAAAAACTCCTGGAGGATACTATCTCCCTGGCCCAGAACCAGGTACGACTTTCAGGAATCAAGATCGAATTGCAGGTTACCGAGAACCTGCCGCAGATTCATGGTGATCGTCAAAAACTCCAGCAGGTTTTCTTAAATCTTATTTTAAACGCTGTCGATGCATCCAAAAAAGGCGACAAGGTCCAAGTCATGGCCCTGCCGGCCGAAAAGCCAAATCACGTGGCCGTAAAAGTTATTGACTACGGGACAGGCATACCGAAACATATTTTACCCTCGATTTTCGATCCATTTTTTACCACCAAGGCCAAAGGCAAGGGCACCGGGCTAGGCCTGAGCGTTTCCCAGGGCATCATCGCCAAGCATGGAGGCCAGATAGAGGTCGCCAGCGAAGAAGGCAGTGGATCTACTTTCACCGTCGTGTTACCGGTTACCACCTTTCCAAAAGAAGTTCCCCTGATCTGAACGGCTGTTAATTGATTAAGCTTTAATTCCACCTGGCAGGAACTGAAATCCCGGCTGATGCCACGAGGATCGACATTTCCTTTAAGCGAAATTAATTTTTGGCTGATGGCCAACATTTTCTATTAATTGTATTTTCCTTTTGCCTGGGTTAGAATGAAGCCCAAAAAGGAGCTATAATTATCATGTCAACCAGATTCCGGGCCCTGATTTCGTCAGATTGGAACCAATGTCTAAGTCCCTGCGGTCCTTTTGATCCTCTGGTTTATCATTATCCGGAACTGGAGCCGGCCATTAAAAAGGTGTTTCTGGACTATACGGGTAATAAAATCAGTCTTTCGACTGCCCTGGATAAAATCAGGGCCTTTGTTAGCGAGCCCCTTAGCTGTTCACGGATGGATGCTTACCTTGATACAGAGTTCAGTCTCTACCCGGGAGTGCTTGAACTGGTTAAATGGTGCCGTAAAAACGAGGTGGCTTTCATGATCAATACCACCGGTTTCATGGGCTACTTCCAGCGTCTTTTCGATCGCGGCCTCTTTCCGGTTCCCGACGCCCTGGCCGCAAACAAGATGATTTTTTATTCTAACGCCGAATGCATTCCGGAAATAACTTTTGAATTGACTGAAACCAGCGACAAGGGGATCTTTACGGCCGAGGTGGTCCGCAGGTTGGGCCTTGAATTAAACAAGGTGATGGTAATTGGGGACAGCGGTGGAGATGGTCCCCATTTCCAGTGGGCAAAGCACAATGGAGCTGTTCTGGTGGCAGCCATGGCCAAGCAGTCGTTGCTGGCCTTTTGCAAGTCCAGGGAGATAGAGATCGATTTTTTTATCGGTCCTGGTGGGAAAAACCAGGGGTACCGGACGACCTCGGGGGATGCCGACTTTCTAGACCTGTTACCCCTGCTGAAGGAGATGGTTCGAAGGTGACAAAGCCCGGGATACAGGCAATTGACACCAGGGGAAATGTGCCATGGGTCAAATAGTGGATCTGGAGCGCTATCGCCGTCAGGCCAGGGCTGAACAGGGGTTCAAGGCCTGGCGCATTAGATTTGGTTGGGATTTCGAGCCGGCAACCAGGTTGATGGACATCCCTGACCGGATCCTGATTGACCAGGCAAGCCCGGGCACTGCCAGCACCATGGCTTTTTACGAGTTGATCATGGGATTGCTGGGCCATCCGCCGCAACTTTCTTTCGAGCAACTCGACAGTCGTGACCAGTCCCAGGTGTTGGATATTCACCTTTTTCTTGCCGATCATTTCCGTTTTGAGGTCATGTACCGTATAGATTGGCTGGAGAGGTTCAGCGGAAGACAAATAGCGTTGCTCGACATGGTGCTGGATTTTAAAAAGGTCCAAAACTTTTGCCGGAACGATCCTCCGACTTTGGACAGCAGTCATCCGGCATATGACCGTTATCGCCGTTTAATCTTGTTGGACAGACAGGTTATGATCCGCAAATTGATTCCCCAGGCCCTGGAAATTTTTCAGCGTAATCTGGAGTAACCCCATGGACAGCGGTCAGAAGGTTAAAATTGAGTGCCTGGTCACAGGCGTTGATAAAGTCAACACTTATATCCTGGCCTGTTCCCGGACAGGCCAGGCGGTGATTATAGATCCGGGCGGCGAACCAGAGCAGGTGCTGAAAGTCCTTGACAAGTATGCTTTAAAGGCGATCATGATTATCAACACCCACGGCCACGGTGATCATGTGGCAGGGAATCAAGCCCTGAAGAAAATCCTGGATATTCCAACGGCCATGCACCGGCTGGACGATGAATTTTTCCAGGACCAGGAGCTGCGCAGGGAATTTAAAAGAATCCTGGGACACAGCTGCCCTGAACCTGCAGATATTACCTTCCGGGACGGAGATATTATCACGGTGGGGGATTTGCAGGTGGAAGTCCTCCATACGCCCGGTCATACCCCGGGTTCAGTCTGTCTGTTGTGTGCCGGCAATTTATTCACCGGTGATACTCTTTTTGTAGGAGATGCCGGCAGGACGGATTTGCCGGGTGGCAGCCTGGAACAGCTGCTGGATTCACTTGAGCGCAAAGTAATTACCCTTCCTCTGGATACTAAGGTTTGGCCGGGGCATGATTATGGTCTGACACCAACTTCCACCATCGGCCACGAAATGCGGGAAAATCCATATATAACAGATTTTATATTGGATACATGAAAGTGCCGCAAAAAGTGCACTTGTAACAAATAGTCTGCAATTTGGGCCTTGCAGCCGTCAGAAGCCTTAAAAATGCAGCGGTCTTTGTCTTTGGCGGCATACGGCAGCAGGAATATTTTCTTTTTTCCCGGTGATACTTTTGGCGACATCATAAAATCAGGAGGAACTTATGCCCGATATTCAATCCAGGATCGCATCCATACTGACGGAATTGTACGGTGAAGAGGATGGGAAAAAGGCTCTGGAAAGAATTGAAGCTTTGCTGGCAACATGGCCTGTTCCTGACGGTGGCCGGAATTTTGATTTTTCACAAACCGATCTGGTTTTGATAACTTACGGCGATAGCTTGCGCAACCATCGACGTCGTCCTCTGCAGGTAATGTATGATTTTGCCCGGCAGCATTTCGAGGGGATTTTTTCGGCAATCCACTTTTTGCCCTTTTTCCCGTATTCATCCGATGATGGTTTTTCGGTCAAGGACTATCTCCAGGTTGATCCAAACCTCGGCACGTGGGAGGATATCAACAGCTTCAATAGTCATTTTGACCTGATGTTCGATTTTGTCCTCAATCATATTTCCGCCCAGAGTCAATGGTTCAGGTTTTACCTTGAAAACAAGCCCGGTTTCGAGGATCTGGCCATAGAAATTACCCCCGATACAGATACAAGCCGTGTGGTTCGCCCCAGAGCGTTACCCCTGGCCACCAGTTTCGAAAAAATCGACGGTACCAGGGTTGATCTTTGGACCACTTTCAGTGCGGACCAGGTCGATCTGAATTTTAAAAGTATTGATGTGCTGGTAAGGATGATAGATGTAATGCTGTATTACGTGCGCCAGGGAGCACGCATTCTCAGGCTGGACGCGGTCGCCTATCTGTGGAAACAAAGCGGTACCAGCTGCATTCATCTTCCCCAGACCCACAAGGTAATCCAGCTTTTGCGGGCTGTTCTTGATCGCACCCACCCGGAAGTGATCATCATTACTGAAACCAATGTGCCCCACAGGGAAAATATCAGCTATTTCGGAGACGGGCGCAACGAGGCTCAAATGGTTTACAATTTTACCCTTCCGCCCATGCTGGTGCACACGTTTCTAATCCAGGATGCAAGTGACCTGTCACGATGGGCAGCAGGGCTGGAGACTCCCTCACTTCAGACTACATTTTTCAATTTTACAGCTTCCCATGACGGGATCGGTGTGCGTCCCCTGGAAGGTGTTCTGCCTGCAGAGGCGGTCGAAAGGCTGCTGGAGGCGGTCAAGCAAAACGGTGGGCTGGTTTCCTACAAGGCCAATACTGACGGTACCCGTAGCCCTTACGAGCTGAATATAACTTATGTGGATGCCATGCGGCGGCCGGGTGGGCAGGATGACCCTTTGCACGCCAGGCGGTTTTTAGCATCCCAGGCCATTCAGCTTTCCCTGCCGGGGGTTCCGGCAGTTTACATCCACAGTATCCTTGGGTCGAGGAATTATTACGAGGGGGTTGAGCAAAGCGGCCAGGCACGTCGTATCAATCGCCAGAAACTCGATTTGCACCGTTTGCAGGCGGAACTGGAAAATCCTTCCAGTTTCAGGTCCAGGATCTTTTACCCGTACCTGAAGATGCTGAGCCTTAGGAGGAGGCAGCCTGCCTTTAACCCCAAAGCAACGATGAAAGTTTACGATAAAGGAAAAGAACTTTTTGTCTGTTGCCGTTCAAGCCGACAACAGACATTGTGGTGCCTGGTCAATGTTGCCGATCGGCCGTTTAAAATTTCCCTGAAACCTGAATGCGGCACTGAACTTCTTTATGACCTGGATGGCCAGACAAATGTGGATGCCAGGGAAATTTCCATGGAACCATACCAGTGGCGCTGGCTTGAAGCTAGGTAAGACCGTTTATCTTTTCACGCAATTTGCCGGAACACTTGAAGGTGACAACCTTGCGCGGTGGAAGGAGCAAGTCTTCACCGGTTGCCGGATTGCGGCCCCGGCGTTGACGTTTCTGGCGTACGCAGAACTTGCCGAAACCCGAGATAAGCACATCTTCACCGTCGGCCAGGGTTTTCTTGATGATCTCCAATAAGGATTCCACCATCTCCGAAGATTGTTTCTTCGTAAAACCCAAATCATAGATTCTGGAAACGATGTCATTTTTGGTCAACGCCATGGATCCTCCTTGCCTGTTATCCTGGATAACATAAGCGGCTAAAAGCAACAAGTTGAATTCTATAATTTTTACTGGTTTTTGGCAACACAGATCTTTTTCAATAGCCTGAATTTATCCTTCAGAAACAAATTCAAGAGGCTGTTGAGAAGCCAATGCCCCTGGCCATACGGTGTTATAATCCTGCTTGAATCCATATAAACTGCGTTTTTCATCGGGTTTCAGCTTGCCTTACCTGTGCTCATGGTGTTTTTCAAAAGCCTTTTTAAGTCCAGGTATCCATAATCAGGGGGCTTATTTGCCCGGTAACCTTCCGTGTAGTGGTATTCCAGTTATATAAACCGGATTTGTCCGGCAATAATTGTTCAGTTCTCGGTTTTTTCATTGTCATTTGATTGGGCGGGGTTAATCTCCTCTATCTCTTTCAAAATTGATTCAATGCGTTGGGAAATTCGATCCAGCTCGGCTTTTAATTCACTCTCATCTGCTTCCCGCATTTTAATAATCCTCCTGTTTCCATGGTGTTGTCGTTGTTTCTATAACTGTTGATTACGGCAGCTTCAGGTATCACAATGGATATTGATCATTGTGAAACAGGTAATCGTAGTAATAAACTTGATAATCATGGTTTTCATCATTTAATGTTTTTTTGTTTGCAGCGTTTTTTGAAGAATTTGAAGTTTTCTTGCGGTTCAGCCACAAACTTCGCGAATACTCATATAAAACCTTGCCCAGTATCTCAGGCTGAGGTACAACATCCCGGTTTTTCTTGGCATATTTTTCTGTAGCCTTTAAAATCACCTTGACTTTCTGAACATAATCAGAATCATCCGAGTCAGCTTCGACCGATGCCTGGCACACCTGTCTCAGAATAGATTTTACGGTTCCTTCGATTGCATCGATGCAGTTCATGGCAAACCTCGGGAAATATCTCTATGGAAGTATTAAAATACAGGCAAAGTTTTTGTGATCGGATATGGCTGATAATAGGTTTATCATAAGGCGATTTCAGCTAGGCGGTCGCTAACCTACTATTTACTTTGTCTGATGTCAATACTATTGATGGACAGGTAAATCGTACGACTTTGCCTGAGATTTCGGGGCACTCCAGGCTCCCTGGCCCCTCGGGATTTATTCAGGTTTTTTCCTGGTTACCTGGTTCGTCTTGCTTGAAATTGCTTTCGTTAGGGGTTATCCTTTTTGAGAAAAAAAGGGGAATTCAGCACAACTTGCTGAAATCCCCTTGAATTTCATGGAGCCGGCGAGCGGACTTGAACCGCTGGCCTGCTGATTACGAATCAGCTGCTCTACCAACTGAGCTACGCCGGCTGAAAAGCATCAAAGCAGGGTGCGAGATTGTTGAAAGAACTGATCCGACAGCCTGTAGGTTGCCGAAAACAAATGATATATAAAATTTAATCACCGATACTTGTAATAAAGTATAATCAACTACTTATTTTAGAATGCAAAATCAAGATAAATTTTCATTTGCCAAACTTCCGGAAGCTGTTGACTTGAAGGTACAATCGCTTGAATTGAGCGGTGTTTCCAGTACCTCCGCCGCATATTGTCTTGCCCGGATATACCGCAGGACAAAGTCGCCTGTGATGGTGCTTACTGCAGACAGCAGGCAGGCTGAACAGCTTGTCCAGGATCTTGCCTTTTTCCTTGCGGACACTGATACAAAGCCGGCAATGTTTCCCCCCTATACCCTGTCGCCTTACAATTCCCTGGCTTATCATAACGAGACTGCCTGCAGGCGGATCGGTATGCTATACAAAATGACCGAAAGCCGGCAGCCGTCCCTGGTGGTAACGCCTGTTACAGCCGCCATGCAGCAGATGATTCCCAAGGACACCCTGATTGATTATGCTGAATTGATAATGGCCGGTGAGGAACTTGACCGTGATCGTTTGATCTACAAGTTGATAGCCGGTGGCTACAACCGGGCAATGCTGGTGGAAGAACCGGGTGATTTTGCCGTACGGGGAGGGATAATTGACATTTTTGCCCCCCTTTACCCCGAACCCCTAAGGCTGGAATTGTTTGGGGATCAACTGGAGTCTCTCAGGTTCTTTGCACCTGCCAGCCAGAGAACCATTGGTAGTGCTGAAGAAGCTGTTTTGCTGCCGGCCAGGGAAGCTGTGATAGATGCGGCCAATCTTGAAAAGGTCGTCGCCAACATCAGGCTGAGTGCAGCCGGACTGGATTTACCCCTGACAAGCGTGCGTCGGCTTGTTCAAAAGTTGAAACAGGAAGGCGGTTTTGAAGGCCTCGAGGCTTTAACACCGTTGATATATTCCCGCCTGGACACCCTGTTTGAATATACGCTTCCAGATACCCTCTGGGTGTTGCTGGAACCGGCGGATCTTAAAAAGGCCAGTGAACAGTTCATATCTCAAAGCGAGAGCCTTTATCAAAAAGCAATTGAGGATCGCAGGCTCTGTGTGCCTCCGGACAGGTTATATTACGACTGGAAGCAGATGCAGGCTTCCCTGGACACCAGGAAACGCCTGATTTGCCGCAAGTTCGCCATAAGAGGGGATTCCACTCTGGGCCTGGCGGTGGACGAGACTTATCCCCAGAAGGTTACCGGCAACAGTGTACTGGAAGCGGCCCTGAGGGCTGCGGCCAAAGGCGCCGAGCCCTTTGGGCCTTTGGTAGACTGGCTCAAGGACAACCAGGCTGAAGGTATATCGACCTTGATTGCCTGCAAGCGTTCAAACCAGGTGGGACACTTGCATCAATTACTGACTACGAGGGGTTTTGAATCAAGTATAATTCAATCCTACGACCAGGTTCTGAAAGGCCGGGGGCGGATTTACATCGGTCATTTCAGCCTTACAAAAGGTTTTCGCTGGCCGGATCAGGGTTTTGCAGTACTGACCGCCGAGGAAGTTTTCGGGGTCCGTTACAGCCGACCACGCAAAACCAGGCGCAGGGCACGTGAAGCTTTACTGACTGTTGAAGACCTGCGCACCGGAGACCTGGTGGTTCATAACGAACACGGCATCGGTCGATATCAGGGCCTGGTGAAGCTGGCCCTGGATGGTGCAGTCAACGATTATTTGCTGGTAGTCTACCAGGACGATGACAAGCTTTATGTTCCTGTTGATCGAATGGAATTGGTTCAGAAATACATGGGAGTGGATGGAGTCGTTCCGGTTCTGGACAAAATGGGCGGCAAGACCTGGCAAAAGGTCAAGAACAAGGTAAAGCGATCTACTGAAAAAATAGCTGGTGAGCTGCTCAAGCTTTACGCTGCACGCAAGGTGCGCAAAGGATATGCTTTTGGAATAAATGATAGTTATTTTAAAGAATTTGAAGCCGGGTTTCCCTATGAAGAGACCGATGATCAACGTCGGGCGATTGAAGATGTGCTTAACGATATGCGTCGACCAACACCCATGGATCGCCTGGTATGCGGAGACGTGGGTTATGGCAAGACGGAAGTCGCTTTGCGGGCTGCTTTCCTGGCGGTAAGCGAGGCCAAGCAAGTGGCTGTCCTGGTACCGACTACTGTTCTTGCTGAGCAGCACTGGTCTACTTTCTGCCAGCGCTTCGAACGTTACCCGGTACGTATAGAGTGCTTGAGCCGCTTCCGCAGCCGCCTTCGGCAGAAGGAAATTGTGGCGGGCTTGGCCGATGGGACTGTGGACATAGTTATCGGCACCCATCGGTTGCTGCAGAAAGATATTTGCTTCAAGGATCTGGGGCTGCTTGTGCTGGATGAGGAGCAGCGTTTCGGGGTCAAGCACAAAGAAAAGATCAAGCAGCTGCGCTCTACGGTGGATGTGCTGACCCTGACGGCCACACCGATTCCACGTACCCTGCATTTGTCCCTGGTCGGAGTTCGGGATATAAGTATAATTTCCACTCCGCCGGAGATGCGCCAGCCCATAGTGACATACATAGCCGAGTTTGATCCTGTCCTGGTATCAGAAGCGATACGGCGGGAATTGCGCCGCGGGGGGCAAATCTTTTTTGTTCACAATGTGGTCAATTCCATTGAACAGATGGCTTTGAAACTGCAGAAGATCGTGCCGGAAGTTCGCCTGGAAGTTGCCCATGGGCAGATGAGTGAAGAACGCCTGGAAAAAGTGATGTTGCAATTTGTAAATCGCCGGATCGACATGCTCGTTTGCACCACAATCATCGAATCCGGACTGGATGTACCCTCGGCCAATACAATCCTGATCAACCGGGCGGACCGTTTCGGGCTGTCGCAGATGTACCAGCTTCGCGGCCGGGTGGGTCGTTCCGACGATCAGGCCTATGCCTATCTTTTCATTCCCCAGGAAAGTACCCTGACCCGTGATGCCCGCAAGCGGCTGAAGGTACTCATGGAGCACAGTGAGCTGGGGGCGGGTTTCCAGATTGCCATGAGTGATCTGAAAATAAGGGGCGGAGGGACCATTTTGGGGTCTTCCCAGTCCGGCCACATTGCCGCGGTGGGTTACGATATGTTTCTGAAACTGATGGAGTCCTCCATTGCCCGGTTGAAAGGACAACCAACGGTTGAACCTTTGGAACCCGAGGTAAATCTGCCTTTGCCCACCATTATCGGGACCGATTATATTCCGGACATTGACCAGCGCCTGTCTGTTTATCGCAAGCTTGCCAAAATGGATGACATCAAAGAGGTTGCTGCTGCCAAAAAAGAGATGGTCGATCGTTTCGGCCCCCTGCCTGAAGAAGCCGGAAATATGTTGTTGAAAATTATGCTCAAGATACTGGCGCGCAAGGCCGGTTGCAAGCGTCTTGACCTGCGTTCCGGAATACTTATCTGTCAGTTTTCGCCTTTGCATCAGAACCAACCCTATGCCCTGGTGGATCTTGTTCAGGAACATCCAGGCCGCTTCATGCTTACCCCGGACAATATTTTGAAAGTTAAGCTCAAAGGCAGATCAGAGATGGCCAGGCTTGGGCAGGTTAAAAAGATATTGAACGATATTGCGGCCCATGTTAACAGCTAGAAATTTAAGCAGTTTTGACAGAAAATTCATCTGGCGGAGAAATTGGTTTCCAGCAAAGACGGGAAGGGCACTGGTTTTGTCTAAAAGGGGGAAAGGTGCATGAAGGGCGGTTTCAGGTTAAAACTGATTGGAATTTTAGGCGCAGCTCTGTTGGTTTCTGTTTTATGCGGAGGTTGCGGGCATGAAAAAGAATCCAAGCCTTCCGGGGTGCTGCTGAGTTGTGGTCGGCAGGTCGTAAGCGTTGACGACTACAAGCAGCTTTTTGACACGGTGATGGCCGAGGATTTCCCGCCTGGTAAAGCCCCTGAAAAACAATTGTTGCAGGAGATTCATCTGCGCTTGCTCCAACAGTTGAACGACGAACTGGTCATCAAGGCTTATGCGGCTGAAGCCGGTATCAGCATTGGTGAACAAGAACTGGAAAAAGAAGTCGCCCGGCTTAAGTCAGATTATCCTGAAGGGGAGTTTGAGCGGGTTTTGCTGGAAAACGCGGTGTCTTTCGAACAATGGAAAAAGCGCCTGAAGACCAGGATGCTGATGGAAAAAGTCATTGCCCGGCAGCTAGAATCCCAGGTTGAAATTACTCCCCAGGATGTGGCTGAATATTACCGGACATATTTGAAGCAACGACCGCCGGAAGCCCGGGCTTCCCAGCCGGATGCCGAAACAAAGGTTGATCAGCGGGTAATCCGGCATCTTCGCCGACAAAAGGCTGAGGCAGCTTACAAGCAGTGGTTGCAGCATATTCGCAAGCGGTATCCGGTGCATATCAATGAGGATGTCTGGCAGGAATTGATCAAGGAACTCAATACTAAGGGGTAATATGCCTAACAGAATGATTAAGGTTTTAGGATGGTTGGCACTTTTGGGGCTTGTTTTTTGCCTGCCTGCGAAAGCCGAAGTGGTGGACCGGATAATAGCCATAGTCAACGATGATATTATCCTCCAGTCGGAGTATGAAGCCTTTGTCAAGCCGATTGAAAAACGGATACGTCAGCAGGTATTGCCGGAGGAAAAGCAGCACAAGCTGATTCGCCAGATGCGTGTTCAGGTTCTGGATCAGCTTATCGACAAAAAACTGGCTGAGCAGCAAATAAAAAAGCTGAACATAGTGGTCAGTGAACAGGAAATCGACAATTCTCTTGAAAGAATAAAGCAGGCAAATTTTTACACAGATGAAGAGTTGCTTCAAATTCTAGAGCAGGATGGAGTCACGTTACAGCAGTACCGGGAGGAAATAAAATCACAGATTGAACGGGCCCGTCTGGTTTCCTATGAAGTTCGTTCGAAAATAGTGATTACCGATGATGATATTAAGCGTTACTATGAACAAAACAAGGACAAATACGGGGGCAAGGTTCGACTTCATTTACGCCATATTCTAATGGTGGTTCCTCCCGGAGCAGATTCGTACGAGCAGGATCAGGTACTAAAGCGTATGCAACGGGTTCACCGAAAACTGTTGCAAGGTGAACAATTCCAGGAGTTGGCCCGTTTGTACTCGGAATCACCGGTTGCGGCCGAAGGCGGTGATTTGGGCCTGATAGATCCGCAAAATCTTGATGAGTCAATCAAGAAAGCAATTGAATCCTTGAAAGAAGGTGAGTTTTCGTCTGTTCTGAAAACAGATCAAGGGTATCAGATTTTTTATCTCGAAAAAAGGGTGACGACCGATAGAAAGACACTCGACATGGTAAGGGATGAAATCAGGCGGACCCTTTACAACCGTATCGTGGATAAAAAATACAAACAGTGGTTGAAAGAACTTAAAGCCCGGTCACACATTCATATTCTCCATCATCCACAGCCGAAAGACAAGGAGCCTGAATCCGATGCCAGTGGTTGAAAGATTTCGATTCCCCCGTGTAATGGGCAGGCTGAGGGTTTGCAGCAAAGCTGCTGCCATCGGTCCCTGACCGTCTGCCTGCAAGGGGTTGGTAAATGCAAAATCAATCAACAGTTGCAATTTTGCTGCGACGGATAGCTTACGGTGATTATGATCTTATTGTAACTTTGCTTACCGACAGGTTCGGCAAACTTGCAGCCATGGCCAAGTATGCAAAAAAAAGCACCAAGCGTTTTGCCGGAATCCTGGAACCCTTTGCGGTTTTGGATATAGTTTTCAGCCCAGGTAGGGCCAAGGGGCTGTACCTGTTGAAGGAAGCTTCACTGGTAAAGCCTTTTGCCAGGATCAGGACGGACATTTTGGCTACCGCTTATGCCAGTTATTGGACAGAGCTTGTTGAAAGCTGGACAGAGAGCGGCCATCCCCAAAACGGGCTTTATCAATTACTTGCCTTTGCGTTAGACCGGTTGGATGAAGGCGGTATCCCGGCTGCCGTGCTAAGCGCCCTTTTCCAAATACGGTTTCTTGACCTGGCGGGGTTAAGCCCGGAGCTGGAACGTTGCAGCAAGTGCCATTGCTCTGTGAAGAATATCGGAACTTCAAAGCTGGCGGTGGATCCTGGTGCGGGCGGGATCGTGTGTTCGGGCTGCGGCCGGAATAAAGATTTGCACCTGACAAGGGGAACGGTAAAACAACTTCAATGGCTGGCATCGGGTGATTTGCGCCAGGCGTTGCGGGTAAAAATTTCCGGGCCGTCGCTGGAAGAAGCGACAGGCTTTCTTGAAGAATTCGTTCCTTATCACCTGGGTAAAAATCCGAAAAGCCTGAAAGTCCTGCACCAGTTGAGGGCAGGCAAGGGGCAGTAAACCATTTTACCAAGCTTTCATCCTTCGGCAAAGTGGATGTGCAAGGGGAAGAAAAACTGGATGGTTATGCAAAATTCAACTTTGATTGCTGAAAACAGGTCGATACAAAGCTCGGCTCCATGCCGGCTGGACATGGCCGGCACCCTGGACCTGAGTACATTTTTTTATCCCCTTGGCAGCATGGAGCCATGTACTTTTAACCTGGCTTTGGATTTGAGGACCAGGGTACGTTTGAGCGCCTATGAGCAAGGCAGGGTCAAGGTGGTTTCGAGGGGCTTTGAAAGCGCTGTTTTTGAATCGGGCAGGGCGCCTTTCAATCATCCATTGGGATTGATGTTTGCCATAGCAGCGGCCTTCAATGCCAGCGGGGTAATGATCGAGATCGATTCCGGTTCACCCCCCAGGGCAGGCCTGGGAGGATCATCGGCTGCCGCTGTGGCCCTGGTGGCCGCTTTCTACGACTTGCTCGGAATTGTCCCTGAAAAGCATCGTTCCCGGATAGCCCTGCATGCCCATGGGATAGAACAGAGTGTGGCCGGTGTACCATGTGGTTTGCAGGACCATCTGGCTGCTGCTTTCGGCGGAGTTAATTGCTGGCGCTGGCAAAGTAGCAATCCCCTTCAACCGTTTGAGCGGGTTGAAATAGGAGGCAGCTTGAAAATCGCGGAATTAGGGGAATCGATCCTGGTGGCATATTGTGGAGTTCCCCATGAATCACGTGATATCAACGGCAAGTGGGTAAAACATTTCATAGAGGCCAAAGACCGTAATTTATGGAAACAGATAGTAAAGGCCGGACACAGGTTTGTTTCCTGTCTGAGCGAGGGTGATCTTGAAGGCGCCGGTTACTGGATGAACATGGAGACCGATTTGCGCTGCCGGATGACACCAGAGGTATTGGAATCAATTGGATACCGACTGGTTCAGTCTGCCCGGGATGCCGGTTGCGGTGCCAGGTTCACCGGCGCAGGCGGCGGCGGATGCCTTTGGGCCCTGGGAACCAGGCTTGATATTAAAAATTTGAGGGCCGGCTGGCTTGAAATTCTCAGGCAAAGGCCTGAGACGAGCTTACTGGAAGCCGGTATCGATCAGCAGGGCGTCTTGTTATCTTGAAGCATAAATGTTAAAGAACACGGGTTTGAGAAAGGGAAAATCTATCCCACAACATTAAGCGGTAAGGAAATGCCTATGTATTTTCAGGATGTTATTTTGGCTTTGCACAAATTTTGGGCAAAAAAAGGCTGTGTCATGGTTCAACCTTACGATATTGAAGTCGGGGCCGGAACTTTTCATCCGGCCACTTTGTTAAGGGCACTTGGACCTGAACCCTGGAACGTGGCTTATGTCCAGCCTTCCAGAAGGCCTACTGACGGACGTTATGGAGAAAACCCAAACAGGCTTCAACATTATTACCAGTATCAGGTAATCCTGAAGCCTTCACCGGCAGATGTCCAGCAGCAATACCTGCAGAGCCTGAAGGTCCTGGGTATTGATCCTCTGGATCACGATATCCGCTTTGTGGAAGACGACTGGGAATCACCCACGCTGGGGGCTTCAGGTTTGGGCTGGGAAGTCTGGCTGGATGGAATGGAGATTACCCAGTTTACCTATTTCCAGCTTGCCGGCAGTATAGAACTGTCCCCGATTTCGGTTGAATTGACCTACGGGCTGGAGCGCATCGCCATGTACCTGCAAGGTGTGGACAACGTCTACGATTTGAAATGGAATGAACAGGTCACTTACGGCCATGTGCATCACCA
>JALVQM010000153.1:0-16619 GCA_027025615.1 Desulfobacteraceae bacterium
TCTTCGATCACCTGGGTGATTAGACTGATTTCCTTGGATGTTTCGATGGCTTTGGACTGCATCCAGTGCAGCTTTTCATCAGCCTTGTTGGTAGCCTGGGCAGTTTGTTTGGCAAGATCTTTGATTTCCTGGGCGACAACCGCAAAACCTTTGCCGGCCTCTCCGGCCCTGGCTGCCTCGATGGTGGCATTCAGTGCCAGCAGGTTTACCTGTTCGGAGATTTCACGGATGGCATCGGTGACCACGTCGATATCGGTGGCCGCTTTGCCCAGCTCTTCGATTATAACCGAAATCTGGTTGACTTCGCTGACCGCCTTGTCGATGATTTTCCTGGCTGCAGTAGAGTTGTTGGCGATTTCCTCGACGGTGGTGCTCAACTGGCCGGCGCTGTCGGCCACCACGCTGATGTTGGTTGAGGTCTGCTCCATGGCAGCAGCGACGTTGTTCATGTTGGCGTTCATTTGTTCGGCTGCAGCGGCTACCGAGTTGGACATTTCCGCGGTGCCGGTGACACCTGCGGTGAGTCGTTCCGAAATACCGGCCAGGTCTTTGGCTGAACCTGCCAAGCGCTGGCCTCCATCGAGCATTTGACGGAAGGTTTTACGTAAATCCGAGGTGACCTGGTTGATGCGCCGGCCGATATGGGCGATCTCATCCTGGCCCGTGGTGTTTACGGTGACGGTAAAATCGCCCTGGCGAAGCTTCTGGGCCGTATCCAGTATGTTCTGAACCGGGCGGTTTACCAGAAAAACGAAAAGCAGGTAGATGGTTCCCACCAGAACCATCAGGCTGACCAGCCCGAGGATTATGGCGTGGTTGCGGCTTGAAGTAACCGCTGCTCTGGCCGCCTGGGTTGATGTGGCCACTGAAATACCCCCCAGAACCGAGCGGTTTGAACCGTGGCAGTGAAAACAGCGCTGCTGGTTGGCAATGGGGATATTAACAACTGAGAAGGACCGGTCTCCAAGCACAGCGGGCCAGTTAAGTGTCTGGCTGTGTCCGCTTTTCAGCATGGCTGCCAAGGCCCGGCTTGCATCGCCCCGGCCAAGTTGGTTTTTTATCTGTTTGCCGATGGTGGTTTCATCAGTACTGAAAGCAATGTTGCCGTTGAAATCGTAGACGAAAATTTTGACATCATCAAGCTGGCTGCCAAGCTGTTTAAACTGAGTTCTGACGCTGGTATTGTCACCTGTTGCCAGGGCGTTAAAAATTGCTCCCTGAATGGTGTCGGCCAGAACCATATTCTGGTGTTGTATTTGTTTATTTATGATTTTGCGCTGGTCCTGTAAGTGCATGCCGATCATCAGTCCGACGACCAGAACAACCATGCTGGAAACCGGGACCATGACTCTTACCCAAAGCTTTTGTTTCAACAAATAATTTGAAATCTGCATTTACCGCTCAGTTCCTTTCGCTGTCTATATCTTTCAATGAGCCCCGCCGTAAAGCATGGGCTTGAAGTTGAATTCCGCCACCTTTCGCTTGTCGTGGCAGGTTTTGCATTTTTCCATGGATACCTGTTCAAGATCTTCCGGATCTTCTGATTCAATGTGGGCACTGCCCGGGCCATGGCAGACTTCGCAACCGTTATTTTGCAGGTGGGGTGTTTCCTGGGGGGAAACGAATCCGCCCGTTTTGCCATAACCGGTTGTATGACAACTATAGCAGTTGGCAATTTCGGCCCTGGTCAACTTGTCGGCCATTTTTTTTACTGCAGAAAAAGAACGGGCCTTTTTAGCGTAACGGATAAAGTTGGCGAATTCGGTCTCGTGACATTGGGCGCAGGCTTCTGAACCAACGTAGGTCCGGACCGGTTGCCGGGCCGCAATCGGCCTGTCTGAAACCAGACCCGCAACCAGCAGGGCGGCAGTAAAGATTGCAGCACGGATTTCAACTCGCATTTTTCTTTTCTCTCCTCTGGTTTGGATTTTAGTCGGAACGGGATTTGGCCTATTATGTGTTATCGGAAAAAAAGCATACATCTTTAGAGTTAAATGGCTGGAGCGCGCCCCGGTTGGTTTTTAAAAGCACTGCTCAGCGCTCATTGGATGGGCGGTAAAGACAGGATCAGAAGTTTTTCAAACACACAGGTACTTATCCAGTATGGCGGGATTCGAACGGAGTTCAGAGCTTGTTCCCTGGTAACGGATGCTGCCGTTTTCGATAATGTAACATCGGTCGGAAAGTCGCAGGGCCACTTCCAGGTTCTGTTCGGCCAAAAGAACAGTAAGGCCTGTGTCGCGCAGGCCGGCAATCTGTTTTTCCAGTTCGGCAACGATAATGGGAGCCAAACCTTCGGTGGGTTCGTCCAGCAACAAAAAATCCGGGTTGGTCATCAAGGCCCGGGCTATGGTGAGCATTTGCTGTTCACCGCCGCTTAAGAAGCCTGCCCGGCGGCCGGCGATTTTTTCCAGGGCCGGGAAAACCTGGTAAACCCGTTCCATGGTCCAGGTGCCGTCTTTTGTTTTCCTAAAGGCTATTTCGAGGTTTTCGGCCACTGTCAGATCGGCAAATACCCTCCGGTCGTCGGGCACGTACCCCATTCCCATCTGCACCATGCGGAAGGGCTTTGCAGCGGTGCAGGTTGTTTTTTTGAAAACGATTTGTCCCCTGGCAGGTGGTGTCAGGCCGATAATGCTGCGCATCGTGGTCGATTTTCCGGCACCGTTACGTCCCAACAGGCAGACTACCTCGCCGGCCTTTACTTCCAGGGAAACCCCGAACAGGACGTGGCTCAAACCGTAATAAGTGTGGATATCATTTACCTGGAGCATACTTCGGCCCCTCCAAGGTAAGCTTCGCGGACTTGAGGGTCCAGGCGTACTTTTTCAGGTGTGTCCTGGATGATAGTGTGGCCCTGTTGCATGACCATGATTCGGTCGGCAATGGCAAAGACCATTTCCATGTCATGTTCACAGAAAAGCAGGGTCAGGCCCAGCTGCCTGGAAAGATTTTTCATCAGTTCAAGGGCAGTGGCGGTCTCTTCCGGGGACATGCCGGCTGTCGGCTCATCCAAAATTAGAAGTTCAGGCCGGCTGCCCAGAGCAATGGCGATTTCCAGGACCTTGCGATCACCATGGGAAAGAGTTCCACAGATATTGTCAGCCTTGTCTTCAAGGCCGACGCTGGCAAGGATCTCTTTGGTTTTTTCCATACAAAACCCGGAGGCCGATTGGAACATGTTCCATGTTTGTCTGCACTGGGCCAGGACCGAGATCTGGACATTTTCAAATACAGATAGGCGATCGAAGACGTTTACTACCTGGTAGGAACGGCCAATACCCCTGCGGCAAACCCTGTGGGGCGGTAGTCCGGCAATGTCCTCGCCTTTGAAAACGATCCTTCCCGAATCAGGCTTGAGTTGGCCGGTGATCAGGTGAAAAAGGGTGGTTTTCCCGGCTCCGTTGGGACCTATTACCGCTACGACTTCTCCGGGGGCAACTTGCAGATTGGCTCCATCAACGGCCTTGAAACCGTCGAAGGACTTGCCCAGGTCAATTACCTGCAGCATCTGTATCTCCTTTTAGCCTGCCGCGCTGGGCAATGCCCAAAACTCCCTCAGGCATGAAAAAGATCAACAGAATCAGCACCAGGCCAAGCACCAGTGTCCAGTACTCGGTATAGATTCCCACTACGGTGCGCAAAATAACGATGATGGCCGCTCCCAGCAAGGGACCGAAAAAGGCAAACCATCCTCCCAGCAGGCACATAATCAGGATTTCCAGTGACAAAGTCCAGAACATCATGTCGGGGAAAACAGAACCTTCCACTGTTACAAAAAGACAGCCGGCCACACCGGCGAAAAAAGCGGCCAGTACCTGGCCCGCCAGTTGATGTGCGGTAACGTCGATTCCCACGGCCCGGCAACGTTCGGGATTGTCACGGATTCCCAGGAAAATGCGGCCGAAAGGCGAATTTACTATGCGGTACATTAAAAAAAGGCTGGCGGCGGTTACCAGGACCACGAATAGATACGCACCCAAGGAACTTCCAATCAGCTCCGGTACCGGGATACCGTGGATGCCGTCGTCTCCACCTGTAAAAGAATACCAGCGGTACACAATGGCCCAGACCAGGGAGCCAAGGGATATCTGGAGCATTCCAAAGTAGAGGGCTGACAGGCGCACGGTCAACAGCCCCATCACCAGTCCCAGAATTGCTGCTGCCAGTGGGGCTGCCAGATAACCGGTCCAGGTCGGCCATCCGGTTTTGGTCAGTACCAAAGCCAGGCAGTAAGCCCCTACACCATAGAAAACCGCGTGATGGAACTGGTACATTCCACCGAAACCCAGGACAAGATTAAGGCTTGTGGCCAACAGACCGGTAGTCAGGATCAATGAAAGCAAGTAGAGGTAATAACGGGGCAATACCGGGGCCAGCAGCAAAAAGACTGCAAGGGTCGCCAATGCCAGGGCTGTCTTTTTTCCAGGCGTCATCTTCTGCGTGCTTCCCTTTACCAGATTGCCTTGAGCAGGCCCCTGGGGCGTGCCAGCAGCACGATTACCACCGCAAGATATGGAAAAACGATGGCGAACTGCGGCCAGATAAGGATCCCGATGGCATCGGTAAGACCAAAGATAGCTGCTCCAAGCAATGCTCCCCAGATATTACCAAGGCCGCCGATGATCACGATCAGAAATGCTTCAATTATTATAGTGTGGTCCATCCCCTGGGTGATATTCTGGGTCGGTGCCACCAGGGCTCCGCCCAGTCCGGCCAGGTAACATCCGATGACAAAAACGGCTGCAAATACCCTGCTGACATCAATCCCGATGGCATCCACCATTTCACGATCAACGGCGGCGGCCCTGGCAATTTTGCCGATCCTGGTCTTGTTGGTAAGCAGCCAGAGACCCAGGGCCACCAGCGGACCCATCAGGAGCAGGAAAAGGCTGTACCTCGGAAAAGGCAGGCCGGCCAAGTTGAACGACCCCTGTAGCAGCTCAGGGGCGCTCAGGCTACGGTAGTCAGATCCCCAGATTATTTTCACCAGATCTCCGAAAACCAGGGTGAAGGCAAAGGTGAAAAGCAGCAGCATCAGGTGCTCACGGTCGTACAGACGGCAGAGCAATCCCCTTTCAAGGGCCAGACTGACGGCAGCTACAACCAGGGGAGCTACCACTAAAGCCGCCAAAAAGCCTGCAGTGCTTTGGCCTAGCAGGGTGGCCACCGAGTAAGTTACAAATGCGCCGATCATGTACAGCGAACCATGGGCAACGTTGGGGATGCGCAGCACCCCCAACACCAGGCTCAGGCCGGATGATACAATGAATAGGATCGTGGTGCGGCTCAGGCCTACCAGCATCTGCTGTAATAAAGCCGCCAGGGTCAGGCCGCCGGAGTTCATTATTTTTTGCGTGCCTTGGCTATTTCATTACAACCGGGCATTACGTCCTTGCCGGCAATGGTGACAATATCGTCGGCGATCAGAAAAGGATAGCCGGCAGCCTTCTTGGTGGTTCCCATGAACATGGGCAGCATGGCCTGGTGATCGCAGGCCCTCATGGTGACTTTACCCACAGGGCTGTCAACCGTCATGCCTTCCAGGGCCTTGATGAAAGCCTTGGCTTTGACTTTGCCGGCTTTGGCGTAAGCGCCGGCGATGAAGCGGGCTGCCAGCAGACCGTAAACCGCTCCAACGGCCGGTTTGCGCTTGTAGATGGTTTCAAAGCGTTTCACAAAGGCCTTGTTTTCGGCACTTTCGGGATAGTAGAAAAAGTAATTCGAAGTCCCGATTACTCCCTCAGGGGCGTTCAGTCCCAGGGGCTTGAGGGTGGAAAGTTCCGTGCCTGTATGCATATAAAACGGAACCCGCTTGGTAAAACCGGTGGCCTTGGCGGCTTTGAGGAAGGGGACACAATCGCGTCCGCCGGTGGCCACGATGACCGCATCGGGCTTTGCTGATAAAATAGCCGTAATATAAGGGGTGAAATCCGGTTCTCCCACTTTCCACCAGGACTGGCCCAAGAGGGTGACTTCCGGTTTGATCTGCTTCAGGTTGTTCCAGACCCCGTCGGCGATGGCATGACCGTACTCGTAGTCGTCTCCTGCTATCCAGTACTTGAGGTAAGGCTTCTTAGCCAGCCCCACAGCGCCGGCCTTACCTGCCAGGGCCGTGTTCTCGGTCACTGAAAATACATAATCATGGCCCTTGGCGCCGGTTATTTTGGCGCTTTTGGCAAAGGTTACCAGGAACGGTACTTTTTCCTTGCGGCACATGTCAGAGATTGCCAGGGCCAGTGCGCTGTTGATGGTTCCCATCATGATGTCCACGTTTTTGCGGTAGATCAGTTCTTTGGCCGCGGCAAGACCGATATCGACCTTGAATTTACTGTCCCGGGTGACGAATTCGATCTTGCGGCCCAGAACACCACCGGCGGCATTGATCTGGTCGATTTCCATCTTGAATGCATCGCGGACATCGTTGGTGTAGGTGCTGGGCGGCCCGCTGTAGCAATCGACGATACCTACAGTGATGGTTTTGGCCACAACCGGCGTGGCCGTAAAAGCAATCAGCAGAATTGGCAAGACCAGGAAAAAGGAAACAGACGAGCGTTGCATGGCAAACCTCCCTGTTTTAGGTGGGAAGAGCGAATTTGGATCCTGCCACCGGGCAGGATCCAAGCTGTTCTTGTAAAACTGACTAACAATTGTAACTGTAGCCTGTCAACTCTATTTGGATTGTCGGCAGTCAGTCCAGAAGTCTTTCAAAAAAGTCGTTTCCCTTGTCGTCTACCAGGATGAAGGCCGGGAAATCCTTGACGGTGATTTCGTAGATTGCCTCCATACCCAATTCGGCAAATTCCAGCACTTTCATGTCTGTTATGCAGTCTTTGCCCAGGCGGGCGGCGGGCCCCCCGATGGAACCCAGGTAAAATCCACCGTACTTGCGGCATGAATCGGTCACCAGCCTGGAGCGGTTGCCCTTTGCCAGCATGACCATGGAAGCACCCCGGGCCTGGAAGACAGGCACGTAGGGGTCCATTCGGCCGGCGGTGGTAGGCCCGAAGCTTCCGGCGGCGTATCCTTTGGGGGTTTTGGCAGGCCCTGCGTAGTAGATGATCCTCTGGCGGAAGTAGTCGGGAAGTTCCTGGCCCCGGTCCAGGCGTTCTTTTAGCCGTGCATGGGCTATATCCCGGGCGACGACGATCTTGCCCGAAAGCAGCAAACGGGTGGCCACCGGGTAACGGGTCAGGATGGAACGAATTTCATCCATGGGCCGGTTAAGATCAATCCTTACGGCATCGTCAGCCGCTGTTTCCGGCTGCGGTAAGAAGCGGGCCGGATCGGTATCGAGCTTTTCCAGGAAAATGCCGTCGTAAGTTATCTTGGCCTTTATATTACGGTCGGCACTGCATGATACACCTATGCCGATGGGACATGAGGCACCGTGGCGTGGCAGGCGGACTACTCTTACGTCATGACAGAAGTACTTTCCGCCGAACTGGGCCCCGATTCCAAGTTCACGCGAACGGGCCAGCAGTTGTTTTTCCAGCTCCACGTCGCGAAAGGCATGGCCGGTTTCGCTGCCGATTGTCGGCAGGCCGTCCAGGTACCGGGCCGAGGCCAGCTTGACGGTCTTGAGATTGGTTTCAGCCGATGTGCCGCCCACTACTATGGCCAAGTGATAAGGAGGGCAGGCTGCAGTTCCAAGGGATTTCATCTTGGATACCAGAAATTCCACCAGGGTTTCGGGGTTCAGAACCGCCTTGGTTTCCTGGTAAAGGTAGGTTTTGTTGGCTGACCCTCCTCCCTTTGCCAGCATAAGGAAAGAATACTGTTCGCCGTCTACAGCGTACAACTCGATCTGGGCCGGCAGGTTGCAGGCGGTGTTCTTTTCCTTATACATGGTAAGGGGTGCGTTCTGGGAGTAGCGAAGATTGCCCTTGGTATATGCATTGTAAACCCCCAGTGACAATGCTTTTTCATCCCCGCCGCCGGTCCAAACCTGCTGACCCTTTTTACCAATTACTATGGCTGTGCCGGTATCCTGGCACATGGGGAAGATTCCCTCGGCGGAAATTACTGCGTTTTTGAGCATTTCCAGGGCCACGTAACGGTCATTGGCTGAGGCTTGTGGATCTTTCAGGATGTTGGCCAATTGTTCCAGATGGCTTGTGCGATAAAGATGGGATACATCATGAAAAGCCTGTTCGGTAATCAGGGTCAGGGCTTCGGGGGCTATTTT
Organism: Desulfobacteraceae bacterium; assembly: GCA_027025615.1. Classification (GTDB taxonomy): domain Bacteria; phylum Desulfobacterota; class Desulfobacteria; order Desulfobacterales; family Desulfosarcinaceae; genus JALVQM01. The sequence continues at coordinate 8,189 of JALVQM010000153.1, forward strand.
CAGGACCGGCCTGCCGTCGAAGCTGTCTTTGGAAACAAAATCCCGGCTTAGCCTGCGGTACTCGGTGTGATCTGCGGTCAGGGGAAACATGGTTTCAAAGTTAAATTCACTCATGGCTATTCTCCTTGAGGCTCAGAAGTAATGTGCAGGGCTCATGTGGCAGGAGATGAAAACCAGGGGTTTTATTTTGGCCTGATTTGCAGCCTGCCGGTATCCTTTCACGAGCCCCCACGGTTCTGCAAGTAGTTAGAACCCGGGGGCATGGTATGTCAAGGTGGATTCACCAAGAGCATGCGCGGTTCCATGTGTGAATTGCCAGCCGGCTGCCGTTGGTCGTCATTCTGACCGCTCCGCAGCAGTCAGTACGCAACACCTTGCATCCCAGTTTTTCCAGCCTGTCCAGTACCTGTCGGTGGGGAAATCCGAAGCGGTTTTGATACCCGGCACTGACAACCGCGAATCTGGGCCTGACAGCCCGTAAAAAAGGCAGGCTGTTGGAGCCACGGCTGCCATGGTGGGCAGCCACAAACACCGTACTGGCAAGATTTTCAGGCCGGAGGCGTTTCAAGATTCGTCTCTCAGCCCTGGCGGTGATGTCTCCAGGCAACAGAAAAGCTATTTTGCCGAATTTCAGGCGAACCACTAGACTGTTGGCATTGAGGTCGGAACCCGGAACCATGTCTTCGGGCCGGGGGTGGAGGATATCTACGTCAACCCCGTTGATGGTTTTGTGGCGTGGCAGTTTGTCCAGGTACGGCCAGGGTATACGGCGACTTTGGATAAGCTTGACAAAACGGCGGTAGCCGGCCGTGTGAGCTGCCTGGTGGCTGGACCAGACAGCCGAGGGAGAAAAGTTTTCGAGGATATAGAGAAGGCCGTTCAGGTGATCGGAATTGGCATGGGACAGGATTACCTGGTCTACCGTGGTGATCTTTTTGCTCCACAAAAAAGGAGCTACTACATTTCGGCCGATATCGAAAACCCGGTTGTCGCTATAGCCGCCGCCATCGATCAGGATGGTATAGCCGCAGGGCAATTCTGCCAGAGCACAGCTACCCTGGCCCACATCCACAACTGTAAGCCGCAGGTCCCGGAAGAAAAATCGCTGGTAAATCCAGTAGCCGCTATCTACGGCAGCCGCCAGGACAACAACCGCCAGCAGCGGGGCGGCCAGCTTGAGGCGCCTGACTTCCAACAGGGCCCAGATTGCCAGATAATAAAGCCCGATTTCAAACCAGGTAGGCGTGAAAACGGTGGTTGCCGAATATTTTAAGCCGGCCAGGTAATGAATGAAATCCAGGGCAGGCATAAGACAGGCTGCGGCCAATTTCAACAGCAATGTGCCGGCTGCCGGCAACAGGCCGTTCAAGAAGACCCCGGCCAGACCTGCAGGCAGGACAATCATGCCTACCAGGGGTACCACTACCATGTTGGTCACACTTCCAACCAGGCTTACCTGGTTGAAGTTATGCGCCACAATGGGCAGGGTCGCCAGAGTTGCCGCCAAATTTACCGCAGCCAGCCAAACCAGGCGGTTTGCCAGCCTGGTTAGCATATTCTTGGGCAGGGGCATCATACCGGGAAGATGTTTCAGCAGCCAGACAATGGCCAACACAGCAGCAAAGGAAAGCTGAAAAGATACTGAAAACAGGGCCGGGGGGTGTACCACTGTGATTACCAGGGCTGCTAAGGCAAGAGTATTGCAAAGGTCATGGCGACGGTTGATTACAATGGCTGCCAGAAAAACAGCCACCATGATCAGGGCCCGCTGGGTTGAAGGTGACATGCCGGCCAGAAGGGCATAGGCAGCGGTCGGGACAAAGGCTCCCATGGCGGCTGCCCTGCGGACCCATCCGGCGTTTCGCAAGGGCCTGATCCATGTCAGCAGGCGGGTAAACAGTAAAAGGGCGCCGGCTGCAACAAGCCCGAGGTGGAGACCGGATATGGCCAGTACGTGGGCAACCCCGGCCCGATTGAAGTCCTGGCGCAGTTCAGGGGTGATCCTGGCGCGGTTTCCCAGCAGCAAGGCCCCGGCCACTGCCCGGACCTGAAAGTCGTAGCCTGTCAGGCATTGGTCAAGGGCCTGCTGTAGCTGGTTGCGCCAGGCAGTCAGCCGGGTTTGAAATCCGTATCGGCCTCCGTGGTCCAAAAGGATTATTTCTTCAGGCCGGCAGTAGGTCCGGGCAAAAATCTTTTTGAACACCATGTAACGGCGATAATCGAAGCTGCCGGGATTGTTGAAATTGTGAAATATTTTGATCCTGCCTGGAAAGCTGATCCGGTCGCCCGGCAGCAGTGCCTGTTCTCCGGCCCCCATGATATTGACCAGTAACTTGCCCCTGGCAGGAAACTTGTTTTTGGCATGGGTCAGAAAATCGCATTTCAGCACCAGGCGGGTTCTTGCAGGAGACTTTAAAGGCGGGCAGGCTACGGTTCCGGTTATATGCCAGCGGGTGGAACCGGCAAAACGGGCCACGTCGTCCCGGGGAAGACGGCCCGGCCGCCAGGGAACCATGACCATGAAACCTGCAGCAAGGAAGACTATCAGAAATGCCGGTATTATTATGTTTCTCAGCCTCAGGTACAACAGGAGGAAAGCGGGGATCGCCGTTGCCAGGACAACGGTTATGATGGCCGGTAAACCTGTCTGCCACATACCACCGGCGGTAATCCCTGCTATCCAGGCCAGTGTCAATGGCACCAGGGGACGGTACTGCCAATTCAAAGAAACCTGCTTGTCTTTTTGGCCTGGCTGCATGAGTAGTCTCAGGGTTCAGGAATCAGTGATCAGGATGCTGGAAGATCAAGCAGTAATTTGCTTATATAGTTGTTTTGTTTTTGAGTTGTTGGTCAATGATATATCAAAGACCGGAGGCCCGGATCAGGCAACAGCGACCGCCTTCCGTCGGCCCATTCCAACGTCGAGAAATTCCGTCTCATGTTCATGTTTTTTGCCTGTTTTGTTTTATGGTTTTGCAACAAGTGCGATATTTTTGTTGAGCTGGACATTTCCCAGGGAAAAGTTTTATTTAAGCTTCATTTCCCAGTTCCAAAGCCCGGGACGTCTTTTGATTTCTATTCCTGCCGGTACCTGTTCTTCCAGGTGGACAAAAAGACCAACACCGGCTTCGAAAAGGGTCTGCTGGTGGCCGCTGAGATCGATGGGCCAATTAGGAAATAGCCAGTAGGTATTGCCGTAACGTCTGGCCCAGGCTTTTTCACCCAGCGGGCTTGTAAAGGCACGTCCTGTCTTGAGGTCAGACGGCCAGCTCCTCGAAAGACACAAAGGCCAGTTGCCACGGATGACAACCCCGGTAGGCAAGGGGCTTTTGGATGCCAGCTGGATGAAGTCTTTGCGGCTCAGCTCCGGGCTAAGAATAACTCCGTCGAATCCCATAAGTTTTATTGCCCTGGCAGCCAAGGGGTTGGCAATATTGCAAAATGGACCGGCCCAGATGGCAAGTTGGCGTCGCTGCTTAAACCAGGCCATCTGCCAGGGTGCATTGAGCACAAAGCGGCGGGCTCCTTTTGCCAGCAGGCGATTGATCTGGGCCAGCAGTTGTTCCTGATCAGCAGGCCAGAGCACAGGCGGCAGCCACCACCAGATCCGGCTGGTGTTGCCCTTGGGCAGGCGGGTTTTACCATCTTCAGCCAGCCACAGGCCTACCGCTCCTCTAGGGAGCCGGGCTTCGGCCTTGCGCAGGACCTTCATCTGCATCGGCTTGTTGTGTTTACGGCTTGGAGTGGGCAGACGTAAGGGAAAAACGCTCCGGAAATTGCCCTGAACCAGAGTAAGACTTTCCTGGAGGTGTGCCAGTTTGGCAGCCAGGGCACTTTCATTCCGATCCACAAGAAATACAGGGGTGTCTTTGGGTGGCTTTTTGCCTTTAGGCAAAGGCAGGTAGAAAGTGCCTCCTTTGGGTATTGGCTTGGCAATGTCGATCCGGCAATGCCAGGCAGCGTCTTCGTAACCTACGCGCAGGGTGTCTCCGGCCAGCAAATCCAGCCTGGGCTCTATGTATGGCTTGGCCTTGCTGCCACGTACCTTGGCCACCAGCAGCCCCGAACCGGTTGGGGTATTGTTCTGCAAAGGCTGTTGGGGCCTGTGGGCCAGAAGGTTGTAGTGGGTGCCTGTCCTTCCCAGGGCTTGTTCCAACAATGCCAGGGCTTCTTTTTTTGCCTGGGGGTCGCGGCCCTGGTCCCTGAGCGTCCGGTAGGCCAGGGTAGTGTAATAGACGTAGTGGGCGCCTTTTTTTCGGCCTTCGATTTTCCAGGCGCGGATGGCCGGAATGGAGAGCAGGACTTTTGTAAGCACGTCGGCGCTAAAGTCCAGGCATGAGAAAAAACGCCGTTTTCGCCCGTCCTGGCTGTAGCGTCTGCGGCATGGCTGGACACACCAGCCGCGCAGCCCGCTTTTTCCCCCCAGATAACTGCTCCAATAGCAGCGGCCCGATACTCCGTAGCACAGGGCGCCGTGGACAAAAACCTCCAGGCCCAGGTCATGGGGGCAGGCCTCGGCCATTGCCTTGATTTCGTCAATGCTCAATTCCCTTGGCAAAACTACCCGGCTTACGCCGGGCATTGCCTGCAAGCGCTTCAGGGCCCCGGGAAAACTGACGTTGGCCAGGGTGGACAGGTGGACCTGTCCGGTAAAACCGGTTTGCTTGACGATTTCCAGCATGGCCAGGTCCTGGACTATCAGAGCGTCCGGTTTCACTTTCCGGGATACAAGGTCTATTGTTTGTCCGGCCTTTACCAGTTCGGAAGTGGTCAGCAGGTTATTGAATGCCAGGTAAACCCTGGTACCCTGACTGTGAGCCAGGTTTACCAGGGAAGCCAACTGCTCGAGGGTGAAATTTTTAGCCGCCATGCGGGCTGAAAACTGGCGCAGACCACAGTAAATGGCGTCAGCCCCGGCAGCCAGGGCGGCCAGGAAAGCCTTTGTGTTTCCGGCCGGGGACAGGATTTCCGGTTTGGTTTCTTCATTTATGCCGCCTTTGCGGCGGATTACAGCTTGCATCAGGTTGAGGAATCCTTTTTTGGACCTGGGTCCGCTTGATTTTCCTTGGGTTCTGATAACCAGAATTCGGGCTGACTTTAACTTGTGGCCACCAGCAACGTCAAGAGTGATGACCTGGCAACAGGCTCCATGTCGATGCTGTCTGGTGCTAAGCAGAAAGGCCTGCCAGGTCAAGTTGCTGCTTGCCCGGTGGATAAACTGTATTATACTATGAAACTGCTGATGCATTTGTAAATATCTACAAACTGAATCAGTTCACAAAAAACCTGATACCTGTTTTGCCAAGAAAGAAAGGATAACCAACTCATGAAACTTGCAATTTCCGGCAAGGGCGGAGTGGGCAAGACCACTTTTGCGGCCATGCTGGCGCGGGCTATGAGTGACAATGGCAAGCGTGTGCTGGCCATCGACGCCGACCCCGACGCCAACCTGGCAGCGGCCCTGGGCATTGCTGATGCCGACAAGATAACCCCTATCGCCGAGATGAAAGAGATGATTTTTGAAAGAACCGGTGCTCAACCCGGGAGCATTGGCGGCTTTTTCAAGCTAAACCCCAAGGTGGACGATTTGCCCGACACTTTATCGGTAACCAAAGACAATATAAAACTCATGCGCCTGGGCAGTGTCAAAAAAGGCGGCGGTGGATGCCTTTGTCCTGAAAGCACCTTACTCAAGGCCCTGGTCATGCATATCGTGCTGGCCCGGGACGAGGTGGTCATAATGGATATGGAGGCAGGTATCGAACACCTGGGCCGGGCTACGGCCAAGGCGGTTGACAAGCTCATAGTGGTAGTGGAGCCAGGGCGCCGAAGTATTGAAACCGCCCGCCATATTCGTCGATTGGCAGGCGAGATCAGGTTGGAAAACCTGGCGGTGGTTGGCAACAAGATCCGTTCGGAAGCTGATGAAAATTTTCTTCGCAAACACCTGGCTGACTTTGAGTTTTTGGGTTTTTTGCCTTACGATGACGCCTTGATAGAGGCTGATCTGGAGGGACGTTCACCTTATGATGCAGCAGCCGATGCCCGCAGGCGGGTGGAATCCATTATGGAGCAATTGTAAAACAAGGCATGAAATATCGATATCATAGCCGCCGCGGGAGTCATCCAAGCCGATCCAGTGCCAGGAAACCTCCTCTGAACCGGCTCAAGCCGGGGGCAGATCCACGCCTGAAGAAGATTTTTGCAAAAATAGGCAAACCTGAAGCCGCCGAATTTGTACCCGATCCTTTCCAGCTGGAAGCACTTGAAGCTGTGGGCCGTTTCGATTGCCTGGTGTCGGCCCCCACCGGTGCGGGCAAAACCTGGATTGCCCGGCAGGCCATTGCTAAGGTACTGGCCACCGGTGGCCGCAGTTGGTATGCAACGCCCCTTAAGGCCCTGAGCAATGCCAAGCTGGAAGAGTTTGCAGCTGCTTTTGGAAGTGCCAACGTGGGGATTTTGACAGGCGACCGCAAGGAAAATCCTGATGCCCCGGTAATTGTCGGTACCACAGAGATTTTACGCAATCAGCTTTACGATGCCATGCACCATGGCCGCATGCTGGATACCGATTTCGTGGTTCTGGATGAAGCTCATTACCTGGGCGATGAAGACCGAGGGGTGGTCTGGGAAGAAACAATGATCTATCTTCCCCAGCGTATCCCCCTGCTGTTGCTGTCGGCAACCATCGGTAATGCCGATCAGATAGCCGCCTGGCTGGAAACCATTCGCCAGCGACCCTGCCGCCTTGTCCGGGCCAAGAAGCGACCGGTGCCCCTTTTTCCGCTTTTTCTGCATCCCGGCGGTACCCTGATGCCTCTGCTGGTAAAAAGCGGACCCAAAAACAAGCCCAAATTGTACAAGAAAGTGGCGGACTGTCTTAACAGTCGGCGAATGCCGGCCCTTGCTCCCGGAAACCGCCTGCCACCCTTTGGACAGATTTTAAAGATTTTACGCAAGTACGACCTGTTGCCGGCTATATTTTTCCTCAAGTCCCGGGCCGACTGTGACAATGCCCTCAACCTCTGCCTGGAAAACCGGGTTGAAGATCCGGAGCGAGTTGCCACCCTTGGCAGCAAGATGGATGAACTGGCTCGCCGTTTTCCCCATGTAGCCCGCCATCGCCAGCGCTGGGCCCTGGAAAAACTCGCGGTGGGAGCGCATCACAGTGGTCAGCTTCCAGCCTGGAAGCAGGTACTGGAAACCCTGATGAGCGAGGGTATCCTGGATGCCATTTTTGCCACTTCCACCGTGGCTGCCGGGGTCGATTTCCCGGCGCGTACGGTAGCTTTTCTCAACTCCGACCGGTTTAACGGCACCCAGTTCGTTGCCCTTGACAGCACCCAGTTGCAACAGATGACGGGCAGGGCCGGTCGCCGTGGCCGCGACCAGGTGGGTTTTGCCCTGGTTGTGCCCGGAAAATACATGGATGTTCGCCAGGTAGCCCGCCTGCTGGGAAAACCACCCTCGCCGGTTTTCAGCCAGATCAGGATAAATTTTTCCATGGTTCTCAACCTGTTGTTGTCCCACAGCCCGGAACAGGTGGCCAGGCTGCTGCGCCGCAGCTTCGTGACTTTCGCCAATCAGGACCGGAAAAAAGGGATGGATCTGGAAACTATTCATGCCAACCTTCTTGATGATTTCACACGTCATCTGGAATTTTTGAAGGCCACTGGTTTTGTTGACCGGGATGATAAGTTGACCGAAGACGGCCAGTGGGCGGCCCAGTTGAGGATTGATCAACCTTTGCTGGTAGCCGAAGCCCTGCGTTTGCAAATCTTTCCGGCCGCAAGTCCGGTTCAGACAGCGGCGGTGATGGCATCATTGGTTAACGATAAAGAGACCGATGAGCATTTGAGCAGGAAGCAGGTCCCCAAAAAATTACGGGCAGCTCTAAAAAAAATGTCCCGGGGCCTTACTCCACTTGCCAGGCACATGGAAGCGGCTGGTTTCCAGGTGCGTACTCTTTACCTGAAACCTGCTGCCGCAGTTTTTGCCTGGGCCGTGGGCAGTCCCTGGCAGAAGGTAGTTAATGTCAGCCAGATGGCTGAGGGTGATTTGGCCATGCTGGTGCTGCGCACGGCCGACAACCTGCGCCATGTTCGCGCTCTGGGGAAATACTTCCCAAGGGAAGCGGCGGCCGCGGCAAAGGCTATGGACATGATCATGCGTGAACCGGTTGTCAGCACACCAGAACCCCTGGAAGCCATCCGGGAACTGGCTGAAGAGACGGAAAATTGGGACAACTCTGAAGGTAGTTCAAAAACCCCGTCGGAAAGGTGAAACCAAATGAGTACTTTACCGCCTCGTCTGACCGACTGGAAGCGGATTTTACGGGCCGCCCAATATTCGCTGAAAGGGCTTCAGGCTGCCTGGCGCTGCGAGGCCGCTTTTCGCCAGGAGCTGGCAGCCACTGTGGTACTCCTGCCCC
>JALVQM010000153.1:16629-17071 GCA_027025615.1 Desulfobacteraceae bacterium
TTTTTTGACTGGGCCGTCGGCGGTCCCTGGCAGAAGGTAGTTAATGTCAGCCAAATGGCTGAGGGTGATTTGGCCATGCTGGTGCTGCGCACGGCCGACAACCTGCGCCATGTTCGCGCTCTGGGGAAATACTTCCCAAGGGAAGCGGCGGCCGCGGCAAAGGCTATGGACATGATCATGCGTGAACCGGTTGTCAGCACACCAGAACCCCTGGAAGCCATCCGGGAACTGGCTGAAGAGACGGAAAATTGGGACAACTCTGAAGGTAGTTCAAAAACCCCGTCGGAAAGGTGAAACCAAATGAGTACTTTACCGCCTCGTCTGACCGACTGGAAGCGGATTTTACGGGCCGCCCAATATTCGCTGAAAGGGCTTCAGGCTGCCTGGCGCTGCGAGGCCGCTTTTCGCCAGGAGCTGGCAGCCACTGTGGTACTCCTGCCCC
>JALVQM010000154.1 GCA_027025615.1 Desulfobacteraceae bacterium
GCTGGATTGTAATTCTGGCCCTGCTGGGTTTGATATCCGGGGCAATAGTCCAGCGGTATGAAGCTCTCATCCTCCAGTTTGCTATCCTGGCCACATTTATGCCCATGCTGGCCGATACCGGCGGCAATACAGGCAGCCAGTCTGCCACCCTGGTGGTAAGAGCACTGGCCATGGGTGAAGTGCGTCCGGCAGATGTGCTGAAAGTGCTGCGCAAGGAATTGGGTGTTGCGCTCATGCTGGCCCTTGTCCTGGGCATTCTTTCTTTCGGCCGGGTTATTCTTTTTGGCCAGGGCGAAGCCCTGCCTATGGGCTACCAACTGTCCCAGATAGGCTGGGCTGTTGGATTTGCCCTCGGCCTCCAGGTAGTGACCTCAACACTTATCGGCGCCCTGCTTCCCATGGCAACGGCAAAACTGGGCTACGACCCGGCTGTTGTTGCCAGCCCGGCCCTGACAACCATAGTAGATATTACCGGCTTGATTATTTACTTCACAACGGCTAAACTTTTTCTTGGAATTTAACTTGATCTGGATTGGCGAATCCAACCTTCTCCCTTGACAACTAACATAAAATCAAACAATTAATTGCAAGCGCCACGAGACCATTCGTTACCCCAATATACTATATGGCACCTTCAGTTTTGGATTGACACCGCCATATTTTCAATTTCCCTGCTGGATCTTTTGAAACGAGGCCTTATGGATCTATTATTGAAGGCGCCAACTGCGCTCATGCCGGTCTGTTTTTAAAAAAGGAATCGATCTTTTTTCCTGTTGTCCAGAAGAAATGCTAAGTCCATCTTGACTTATGCCCCTGTCTCAGTTAAATGGTTGCTCAACACCTGGGTGCTCGCAAGAGCCAAAGAGGGAACTCCGTGGAACTCGGAGACGGGCCCACCGCTGTAATCGGGGACGAAAGCGGCTGACAAGCCACTGGCTGAAATACTTGCCGGGAAGGCGCCGCCACAGTAGGATGATCCGAAAGTCAGAAGACCTGCCCGGGTTACAGGCCGCAAGCATGGGAACAGGCAGCGGTTGCTGATCCCGACGGATGAAGATGGGACATCCCGGATCGAAATTTTTTCGGCCCGGGATTTTTTGTTTCCGGGTTGCAGCAATCTTGCAAGGAGGTAGTAATGTTTGTTTCGCGCAAATGCAAATGGTTAATCGTTCTGGCAGTCCTTATCACTCTGGTGGCAGCTCCTTTGTGCCTGGCGTCAGGTCATGGCAAGCAACATCCCAAAAAAACAGGTATCCTGCTTGTGGCTTTCGGCTCTTCGGTTAAAAGCGCCCAGGTATCTTTCCAAAACATAGACCGACAAGTAAAAAAGGCTTTCCCAAACATCCCTGTACGCTGGGCTTATACTTCAAGAATTATCCGCAAGAAACTTGCCCAGCAGGGAAAACACCTGGACTCGGTAGCCGTTGCCCTGGCCAAGATGATGGATGAAGGATTCACCCACGTGGCAATACAGTCCCTGCATACAATTCGTGGAGAAGAATACGACGACATGGTCCAGACAGCCCGTGCTTTTACAACTATGGCTGAAGGTTTCACCAGGATTTTTATAGGCGAGCCTCTGCTTTCCCGAGAAAAGGACCTGCAGGCTGCAGCAGCAGCGGTGTTAGAAAACATCCCTGAAGACCGCAAACCAAATGAAGCTGTGATTCTAATGGGACACGGCACGCCCCATCCTGCCAATGCCTTTTACGCCGCCTTCATGTATCAGTTGCAGCAGAAAGACCCCAATATCTTCGTCGGCACAGTTGAGGGTTGGCCAAGCATAGAAGAAGTCGTAGAATGGCTAAAAAGTAAACATATTAAAAAAGCTTATCTGATGCCCTTTATGTCGGTTGCCGGAGACCATGCGAAAAATGATATGGCCGGT
>JALVQM010000155.1:0-1833 GCA_027025615.1 Desulfobacteraceae bacterium
GCCGCAGGGAGCGGTTCGCAAAAAGCCCGGATAATCGTCAGTATTTACCGTGAGTTCCGGGTTGATGGATGCATGGCCCTCTCAAAGTGAGAGGGCGTTGAAAGGGCGTTTTTTTGTTGTTCAAGCCAAAATTTTTTATGATGCATGGCCCTCTCAAAGTGAGAGGGCGTTGAAAGTCCGGGATGGGTAAGAGAAGAGTGCAATGAGGATGATGCATGGCCCTCTCAATATGGAAGGGCGTTGAAAGTTAGCAAATCTTGGTTGACTTTGTAATGCAGCTTAGATGCATGGCCCTCTCAATATGAGAGGGCGTTGAAAGAAAACGATCAAAATCGGTACAAGAGCATTTGTGATGAATGGCCCTCTCAAAGTGAGAGGGCGTTGAAAGCCATGTCTTCTGTTTTCTCTGTACGGTCAGGAATGGTGTATGGCCCTTCCTTCCATTATGGAAGGGCATTAAAAGGTCGCTATATGATAGGGGTGGCTTGGCAAGGTGTGATGCATGGCCCATCCATAGTGAAAAGGCGTTGAAAAAATGGTTTCAATGGTAAACTTGCCTCGGTTGCTGCGTTGTATGGCCCTCTTATATTGAGAGGGCGTTGAAAGGTAAATGTGGTTGTATAAGTCGATTGGCCTGAATTGATGAATGGCCCTTCCCTGTGGGGAAGGGCGTTGAAAGACAGCCAGGTGCGTGATTTCACCCTTGAGATGCATGGCCCTTCAAAGGGCATTTATTAAAAGAGGAAAGGGAAAGGATAAATTGAAAAAATCCAATTTTATCTATCATCAGAAAGTAAGACTGATTGGAGGGGTTGCCGTTGCTATTTTGGCGAGAACCTTTTGGGCTGAGAATCACCTGCTCGGCGGTGTTTTCGCCTTGTTTGCCCTGGTGATTATCGCTGAAACAATTTGGGATCAAATTCAATGGCAAGCTGCAGAGACAACTGAAAAGACCATGAAAGTTTTAATGAAAAAGAAAGGTTAATTCGGAATGCCGGAAAGGCCGCCTAAAACTGTTGCCTTTTCGGTATAATCATATTATTTTGCGGGCAGGAAAATCATATAATTTACCCGCAAAGGATGGCGTGAGAATGAATAGTAATGCTTGCCGGGTTTATTCTCTGGCTGACAAAAATATTACCAATCTGGCGGTGGCCCTGGAAGCGTTACAGCAGGTTCACCCGCTGACTCGCGAAGATCAACTCTCCCTTGATAAAATCAAAAATAAGTTAGCGGCAATTAAGGAGACTGAAAGCAGCTACGAAAAAAGATTATTCAAGGAGGCCCTTGGGCCGATGGCGGCGAATTGTTTCTCGATTTGACGGCGTTTAATAAAAAGGCAACCGCGCCCTTGTATTTGTGGCAAATTCTTATTAGCTGGATTGCCGGGCCTGGAACACTCCGCTTCCCTTGCCTCCATTTTTCTATGGTGCGTACAGACACTCCGAATACCAGAGCCATATCTGTATTGGTAAGGCCCAGCTTGGCTTGCTGGGCCTTGAATTCTTCATTTGTCATGTTACATCCTTATCCGGCAGTTGGCGTGATAGCCAAATTCCGTCACATAGTTCATAGCCGCTTTTTCGGCGGCGGTTAAGGGTCGGACAATAATCCATCCATCCCCGTTTACAAAGGTGGTCCAGTTGTCTCCGTCTCTCAGGCCACCCTTTTTTCCTGGTGCAATCTCGTATTCAGGATTGATTACCCGGCCAAAATCAAAAATATTACGATCCGTGAATTTGAAACTTTCGCCGGTCGGTAGGGTTACTGTGTGATGAGCGGTTGTTGTTATCCCCCCCTCATCTTTCACCTTCTCCAGCCGGGTAGTCATGG
>JALVQM010000155.1:1843-3166 GCA_027025615.1 Desulfobacteraceae bacterium
CAATGGCTTTGGCCTCCTCCTGCATTTTGGCGATTTTGGCGGAGTAGTTGTTTTTGGCCTGCTCGATCTTGACAATAATTTCATCATCCGGCTGGTTCCGGTTGTCAACATCCGTTCCTGATTCCAGCAGACTGCGGCATTCCTTTAATATCTCGCTCTTGGGCCTTGTGATGTCCCCTGACCATTCGACTCCGGAAAAATCACCCCACCCCCTGGAGGACAGATAGATTGTAACCTGTTTCGCCTCTTCTGCTCTTTTTTTTCGTTCGGCAGCGATAACATCAGGCCGGCTATACCACTCTTCCGCATCGCCTACCCATACGTTTTCCGGGTTTTCTCCCATCCTGGCAAAATGCCGTTTTGGGATTTCATTATACTTTTGAGCTTTTACAAGCTGCTTTACCCTTTCCTTTTCCTTCGGGTCACTGATGGCTAACAGCGGCATCCCGCGAAACCACAGGGTTCCATCTGATTTTTCATCAACTTTCGGAAGCCGCAACCTAACCTCTCCGTCTCTCGCCAATATTATTGCCATATCAATTTCCTCGCCGGAAAAGACCGGCTGTTTGATTTCGGCAACGGCTCATCCGCTGCCTTTACCTGTATCTATACCGTACACTGTACGGGCTGTCAAGGGGTAGTTTTGCTGCTTGAAGAAAATAAGGAATGAAGGAGATACGGGATGTGCACATGAATGAGCTATAATAACAAAATTATAATGAGTTAAATGGTAAAATGGCAGATAATGATACGAACCCTGTCACTACCCCTCAGAGGGATGCGAACGCAGAATATCTCTTAGTTTTCGTTTGAGTTTAACTATTTTTTTCTCCGCGCGTTGTTTACCTTTCTCCGCGCGTTGTTTACCCTTACGAGTCTCGAACAAAGCGGCTTCCAGCAATTCTATGGTTTCATTTTTAATCGCTGTACTATTTTTCAACTCTTTCATTTCCAGTTGTAAATTTTCCAGAGTTTCGTTCAATTTTTTTATCGTGGCCCTAAAGTCATCTCCCCCTTCCTCCAAAAATTCTATTTTATCACCAGCCTCAAGATGATAACGAACCCTGATTCGCTTCGGAATTGTTATCTGCCCTCTGCTTGAAACTTTACTTGATGCAGTCTTGGTCATTTTACCCCCTTACATTTTTTCTTGGTTTCAGCTTTTACATAGCGGTACAGGGTTGGTTTTGATATATCAAAGAAATCACAGAGATATTTAACAGAATGTTTTTTCCCTGCATACATTTCTCTCAATACTTCCTGCTGCGTCTCTGTAAGTTTTTGCCGCCGGCCACCAAATCTTCCCCGTGCCCTGGCGGCAGT
>JALVQM010000155.1:3176-5998 GCA_027025615.1 Desulfobacteraceae bacterium
GACGAAGCCCGGGAGGGCCGCCTGCCTCCGGACGCACTCGAAGGCGGCACGTTCACCATATCGAACATGGGGATGCTGAACGTCGAGAACTTCGCCGCCATCATCAATCCGGGAGAGAGCGCGATTCTGGCGGTCTCCTCGGTGATCGTCCCGACCAGCTTGCCGCCGCTGGTGGTGGTATCAAAACCCTCCTGCAGGGAGGCAAAACCGACCTTCCGCTTGTCCAGATCGTCAATGACCTGGATAAGATGTTTCAGGCTTCGCCCCAGGCGATCTAACCGCCATACGACAAGACAGTCACCTTCCCGGATATAGTCAAGGGCTTCGGTCAGTCCCGGTCTGTCGGTTTTGGAACCGGAAATTTTATCTTGGAATATTTTTTCACAACCGGCCTGACGGAGCGCATCCAGTTGTAGCTCCGGGCTTTGGTCTGTTGTACTTACCCTTGCGTATCCTATTTTCATTTTTAGTTATTTTCTGCTTGTTATCTATTGGCATTCGCCTTTATAGCCTGCACTCTTCTCAGGGCAGAATCTATTATTTTTATATCCCTTTTGATTATTTTATGTAAATCATCCAAATCTTTGTATAGATCATTAAGTTGCTCTTCACTTAATAAGCCCTGCAAATCATCCAGGTCTTTATATAGATCATCCAACTGCTCATTTAAATCCTTGTGGCTGCCGGCATGCCCCGATCTGGATACAACTGTCTCGCTCATATCTCAATTCTCCATATTGAAGGATTATTTATTTCAGCCATAGTTTCCACCACGGCATATCTATTACCTTGCTTATATCAACACCCCGGTCGATTAACCTTGTTTCGTAGTATCCAATCTTGAAACAGGCTCGAAAATAGGCCCAGGCAAGAATTATAAGAAGCAACACGAGAACAAACATATCATCCTCCCAAAATGAGGCAGTGACACCATAGCTGCCATATGAAGCCACTTGCTTTTCAATATATTGTTTTTGTTAAAATTTTTTATTAGCCAGTTCCAGCAACACATCTGCGTGGCAGGGAGTTCCCGGCTTGCACCAGCAGGCTAAATTTTTGCCTTTTAATTTATGCAGATTCTCTAAGATTTTTTGTTTGCGTTCAGGAATGCCGGCGGTACATTCGTCAACGGTCAACCATGTCCTGAATGCAATGACAGCCTCGGCCTGGCTGCGATCATCTGTAACCCGAAACGGATTGCCGAACATGCCCGGTCTGCAGACGCTTACTGTGTTTGGAGGCATTCGCCACCCTTTTGTCCTTTTTCTCTGGATTCGTTGCGGCATTATGCCTTCTCTTGACTTTTTAGGACCAGTCATAGAGGCACCTAATCTTCTTCTCGACTACCTCCCCTGAATCCGAGGAGAAGATAAACTCGCCGTCCGCCAGCGGATCGCTGGTGATAATTTGGCAAGCAATGGCGCCTTCCGGGACCTCAATATCCCGGTCGGCGCATTCCTCGATCATTTCCTCCCCGACCGCAATCCAATCAGGGTAATCGAAACCCTGAATGCTATCCGTGGCGGCGACTTTGTCGCCGTCACGGGATTCAATCGCGAGCTCCAGGCAATGCTCGCGATACTCCGCATGTATTGCTTCGGCCAGTTCTTTGATTTCAATGCGTGTCATTTCTCCTGCCTCCAGTGGAATCGGGTAATAAAACCCGTTTTTTCGTTTTCTATTGTTACTTTGTTTTCTTTACCTGATTTCGTTACTCATTGCAAGGTCTTTTCAGTATCTTTTAAGGATTTTTTAAAAAGTAACGAAAACCACCGTTTTTTTTACTCGGTTTTGCTTTTTTGGGTTGCAGAAAATGAAAGAGGCGTTATATTGATTTTATGGGTTGCAAAAAATTAAAAATCAATGAAGGGGGAATTAAGATGGAAAAATGGATATGCAGAGCAGACGGGTACGAGGAATCCATCTCCGCTGCCTCCGCCAGAGAGGCAGCGGAAGAGTATATCGCTTCCGGGTCATACCCGGAGGAATCAGAGACCTACTGGATCAGTGTCTACGTCCACCCCACGGACGCTGATCCGGAAGATGGCGACTTTTACAAAGTCGCCATTGACCCGGATGAGCCTTCCTGCGACATGGGGGATCACGATTGGCAATCCCCCCATGAGGTCGTGGGTGGGCTGGAGGAAAACCCCGGCGTATTCGCGTATGGCGGGGGCGCGAAAAAGATCACAGTATGTGCCAACTGTGGCATGTACCGAATTTGGGACGGTTGGGCAACTGACCCCGAAGACGGGGAACAGGGGCTGGAGTCCGTGTCCTACAGGGACGCGGACGAGAAATCAGAGTCCTGGGTCAATGCAACCAAATAAAAGAGGATTGGAAATGAATCATACTGGCAACACATCAACCTGCAGGCCCAGGGAGATATTACGGTCAGTGACCAGACTATACCCTGCGGCATGGCAACATTACAATCAAGCCCGGATAGACCGGGGGAGGTCTCTACCCGACTGGCCCGATTGGTGTTATTGTCCCATGGCCCTGGCCTATGCCATCGTCAGCAATGGCGCACCGGTTGGCGTGTTGCCGGCAAATCCATCCCATATCGCTATATTGGCGGCATTGGCATCATGGCGTATGTCCCAGGTGGTTTATCAATTCGATTCCGATTTGGCGGACAATCTGATTTCCACCAAAATGGACAAATTGCCTGCCGCCATATATCAACTGCCGCAATGGGGAATGTATGTTGACCTGTCCGCCCTCGATGCGATTCCCTTGGCCGGTTTTTTCGCTCATCTTGAATATGACGTTAATGACGGCAGGACGGAATTACGGATTCTGGTTGATCCGGGCGAGGA
>JALVQM010000156.1 GCA_027025615.1 Desulfobacteraceae bacterium
GTCCTGGCTATTGGTAGCTGCCACTGCCAAAACATTCCAACTGTCATAACTTGCAGGATAAAAAGGTGCTGCATCGTTATTGCCTGCATTGTTTCCGGCAGCACAGATAAAAAGTGCGTCTGCAGCGGCCATGGTATCGCGCAAAGCGTAACTGTAGTACGCACTGCCCCAACTACAGTTGATAATTGTAGCTCCGTTATCCAGAGCATACTCGATGGCAGCAATGGCATCGGAAGTGGCACCCAGGTCAAATCCATCTATAAACCGCAGGGCCATTATACGGGCATTTTTCGCCAGGCCGGCAATACCGACACCATTGTCAGTGGCTGCGGCAATAATACCGGCCACATGGGTTCCGTGACCGGTTGCGTCCTGGGGCAGGTTATCATTGTCAACGAAATCCCAGCCATGGATATCGTCTATTTTACCGTTTCCGTCATCATCAATTCCGTTCGCCGGTATTTCACCCGGGTTGGACCAAAGACTGGAAACAATATCAGGATGATCAAGGTCAACACCGGAATCAATAACAGCCACCGTTATCTGAGCGTTATTACCTGTCCTTTGCCATGCAGTAACCGCATCGATGTCAGCCCCGGGTTTGCCAACGTAACCATTTGTCACTTGGCCCGTATTTTCAAGGTACCACTGCTTATTGAAATCCGGATCATTGGGGACCTGTTGTGGCCTTAAAAGGTAGTCAGGTTCAACGTATTCGACAGCAGGGTCCTTGCTTAAAAGATCAATTGCTTTATCAACCTGCATTCCAGGCGCTAAATCTACCTTGACAATCCCGGCTGTCCGGAAATGCCTGACACCGGTTGTCTGGTAACGCGATAGAAAATTGTTCAAAGCACGTGGACCCGCAGTACCCTTAAGTTTTACAAGTACCTGTCCAGGCAGGTGAGGCGCCAGGCCTGAAGACCAGACCGACACAGGCACAGCCAGAAATCCAGACACAAAAACAACAGCATAAAAAATCCTGTAAATGCTTGTCCAAATACCTGCCGATTGTTTCATGCCCGAGTCCCCCTGATTTTCATTCCAGGAACATCAACATGTCCCTGATTTTCTAATCGTCTGCCGGGCAGAAAACTTGAGCAGCCGCACAAAAGTCTATTCCAGGTGTCAAGACTGTTTCGGCAGGGGTATAACCGAAAATATCAGCCCGCCATCCTGGTTGACAAACATCCAGATTTTATATAGATTTTTTAATAACCGCTTGCCGATTCCTGGTTATAGGCCGGGCAAAAATGGAGTTGTAATGGGAAAAGTTCTAATTATCAGTCGCAAATCCACGTTTAACAACAAACTTAAAAATTTCTTTTCATCCCTGGACCACCAAGTGCTTATCCATAAATCACTTCCCCAGGCAAGTGAAGCCGTCCAAAAGATCCCGGTTGATGTAATCGTCCTCGATGCGGATCTGGACAGGGGTAAGCTTGAAAGTTTGCAATCCTTGAAGGAAGGTTTTTCATCACCGGAAATAGTAGCTGTTGCTTCTCTGCCTGTTTCCAGCAGTGCCGAGTTTGCCATTGCCAACGGTGCCTGGGATTACCTGCCGTCCGGCAAAACAGACCAGGTTATTGCAGCCGTTGACCAGGCCCTTCAGTACCGTGAAGAACAAATGGCTCACGTACCACCGGTAGCCTTGAAAAGAGAGAAAATCATCGGCAACAGCCCGCTGATGCGCGGTTGTCTTAAACTTCTGGGGCAGGCTGCCGCAAGCGATGTTAATGTCATGATAGTTGGGGAAACCGGAACAGGAAAAGAATTGTTTGCCCGGGCTATTCATTCCAACAGCCCACGCAGGCGCAATGGCATTTTGAAACGATCTGCCCGTTCAAACTACCCGCGCTCGGATACAAACTTCGTGGTTGTCGAC
>JALVQM010000157.1 GCA_027025615.1 Desulfobacteraceae bacterium
GGTGGCGAAAACATCTATCCGGTTGAGATCGAAAATTTTCTGCAGGACCATCCCGACATCCAGGACGTTGCGGTTATCGGTCTTCCCAGCCAGCGGTTGGGTGAAATTCCGGCGGCCGTGGTCCAGCCCAAACCGGGACGCAATCTAACTGGTGAAGCCATTTCTGATTTTTGCCAGCAGCTTCCGCGTTACAAACGGCCGCGCAAAATATTCTTTGACCAGGTACCGCGCAATCCCACCGGCAAAATTGAAAAACCGACTCTGAGAAAAAAATATGCCGGAGCAAAGGAGTGTTTCCGGCTATGAAACAATCCGTTCCGATAAACAGTTTATCTATACGGCATATAAAAAGCCCCTGGCATAATACAGTGCCAGGGGCTTTTTGATGGATGAAAATTCCAGCTTAGCGCTTGTCCTCTTTAACCTCTTCAAAATCAGCGTCAACCACGTCATCATCACCGCTGCCGGCATTGTCCTGGGCCTGTTCTCCGCCCCCCGGTTGTTGGCCACCGGCAGCTTCAGCCCCGGGTTGACCGCTTTGGGAAGCCTGCTGATACATTGCCTCGGCCAGCTTGTGAGAAGTCTGGGTAAGCTCGTCGCTGAGCTTGCGTATTTCCGCGGCATCATTGCCTTCCATGGCTGTCTTGAGCGCCTTTACCGCAGCTTCGACCTTGCTGCGTGTGTCGGCATCAACTTTATCGCCAAGGTCCTTGAGAGACTTTTCAGTAGAATAGATCAAACTGTCGGCATGGTTACGGGCTTCAACCAGCTCTTTTTTCTTACGGTCTTCCTCGGCATGCATCTCGGCTTCCCTGACGGCCCGGTCGATCTCTTCTTTGCTCAGGCCGCTGGAAGCAGTTATCTTGATTGACTGTTCTTTGCCCGTGGCCTTGTCCTTGGCCGAAACGTTGACGATACCATTGGCATCGATATCGAAAGTAACTTCGATTTGGGGCACGCCCCTGGGTGCCGGTGGAATGCCGACCAGCTCAAAACGTCCCAGGGTCTTGTTGTCAGCCGCCATCTCCCTCTCACCCTGGAGCACGTGAATTGTCACCGCAGGCTGGTTGTCAGCAGCGGTTGAGAAAATCTGGCTCTTGCGGGTGGGGATGGTGGTGTTTTTCTCGATCAGCTTGGTCATCACCCCGCCCAGGGTTTCGATACCCAGTGAAAGCGGAGTTACATCCAGCAGCAGAACGTCCTTCACATCTCCTTTCAGCACGCCTGCCTGGATTGCAGCTCCAATGGCCACCACTTCGTCCGGGTTGACACTCTTGTTGGGATCCTTGCCGAAAATCTTCTTCACCCGTTCCTGGACTGCCGGCATCCGGGTCATACCACCAACCAGGATAACCTCGTTGATATCCGAGGCAGACAGGCCGGCATCTTTCAGGGCCGTGTAACAGGGGCCTTCCAGCTTGTCGAGCAAATCTGCTACCAGTGACTCCAGCTTGGCCCGGGTTATCTTGATATTAAGGTGTTTGGGACCGCTGGCGTCGGCTGTGATAAAAGGCAGGTTGATCTCGGTCTCCTTGGATGTGGAAAGTTCCATCTTTGCTTTTTCAGCTGCTTCTTTTAAACGCTGAAGGGCCATCTTGTCACTGCGCAGGTCGATCCCCTGGTCCTTGCGAAACTCATCGGCCAGGTAATCTATCAGGCGCAGATCGAAGTCCTCACCACCCAGGTGAGTATCACCGTTGGTGGCCTTGACCTCAAATACTCCTTCCCCGATCTCCAAAATCGAGATATCGAAAGTTCCGCCACCAAGGTCAAAAACCGCGATCTTTTCTTCGGCCCGCTTATCGAGGCCATAGGCCAGGGAAGCGGCCGTAGGCTCATTGATTATACGAAGGACATTCAGTCCGGCTATCCGGCCGGCATCCTTGGTAGCCTGGCGCTGGCTGTCATCAAAGTAAGCCGGTACTGTGATAACCGCGTCGGTCACTTTTTCACCAAGATATTCTTCGGCGGTCTGCTTGATATTGGAAAGAATATACGAAGATATCTCGGCGGGGCTAAGCAGTTTGCCGCGCAGGTTGATCCGCACGTCACCGTTTTCGGCCCGCTCGATTTTATATGGAAGGATCTTAATATCCTGCTGTACCTGGGGCGAATCGTACTTGCGCCCAATCAGCCGTTTAACACCGAAAACCGTATTTTCAGGATTGGTAATGGCCTGGCGTTTGGCGATCTGGCCCACCAGCCTTTCCCCGCTTTCGGTGACCGCCACGATGGAGGGGGTAGTCCGCCCGCCCTCGGGGTTGGTGATAACTTTAGGTTCCCCACCTTCCATTATAGCAACACAGGAATTGGTGGTTCCCAGGTCGATTCCGATTATCTTGCTCATTTGTTTTCCTCCTTAGACAAATGCTGGCGCATTTGAAATTAATTGGTCTGTTCAGACTCTTTCCCTCCGGCGTCTGCCCCTTTTTGCGAACCGGTCTTGGATACAACCACCAGTGCAGGCCTCAAAAGCCTATCATGAATCAGGTAACCTTTCTGCAACTCCCGGATAACGGTATTGGGTGGATGATCATCCGATTCTTCCTGCATCATTGCCTGGTGAAAATTTGGATCAAAAGGTTCACCCAACGCCAGTACCGGCTGAACCTTGAAGCGTTCAAGCAGTTTGCGAACCGATGCCAGGGTCAGGTTAACACCTTCCAGCAGAGCCCCGGCAGAAGAATTGTCCTTGGCTGCTTCAACAGCCCGCTCCAGATTGTCCACCACGTTGAGCAATTCTTTCAAAAGGTTCTCATTGGCAAATTTACGGATGTCTTCAACCTGTTTATTGGTCCGTTTCTTGAAATTTTCGAACTCGGCTGACACCCTTAGTAAACGATCGTAATTGTCCTGGGCCTCCTGGCGGGTTTTTTCCAATTGCCGCTTCAGCTGTTCAGGATCTATGGATTTACCGGCCCCGGCAGCTTTGGCCTGCCTGTCAGCTGGTGATTTGGTTTTACGATTTTCATCTGTCAAATTAGTATCCCTTTGGCTCATTTTGGCCGCGGATTTTTCTTGCGAACTCATTTACACGCGCTCCTCCAAACTTTCTCAATTTTCACCTAGGGGCAAATTTCGATTATTCCTGAAAATCAATCGGCTGCCGGTATAAAGTCCGGCAGTCAAATAGGAACGATTCTTAATAAAATCCTAGAATCGTTAAAAAAGCCGCCGTCAGCGAAAGTCGTAAAAAAAATAAGACCCCAACAATTGTTGTCAAGTCGCCGGTGAGCTAATCGGTAGCGAAAAGATGAAAGCGATGAAAAAACCTAAACGTAAAATCTTGGTAGGTGGTTGTGCACCCCCTTTCGAGCTCAATGGAATAAGAGGCCGTCCTTCGGCCGGGATCAACCACGACACAGACTGCATCACTTATCGCTGCTTCCTTCCGGACCTGACGAGGTTCGTGACCGTCTGTTGCGCGGCGGCCGGCCGGGACAAACCCCTGCGTCCATCAGCAGCCCTCGAGGGGGAGTTCAGCCCCGCATAAGCGGATTTCGGGTACAGGGCACCGCTAACTCCCCGCTTAGCACAACCGGACAGTCAATACCCTGTCCCTTTCAATTTTGCAAGACCAAAGCAGTTCCGTTGACTTTGGGCAGGGGCTAAGATAGTTTTTAGAATAAAAAGCATGGCTAAAGGATAAAAACCCTAACCGTGGTTGAAAAATCTTCTCTTTCCGTTGAGCAAATCCTGGCAACCGTAAGGCAAACCATTGCCGAACACAAGATGCTGGCCCCCGGTCAACGGGTCCTGGCAGCGGTATCCGGCGGCCCTGACTCGGTGGTCCTGCTGCACATCTTGTTGAAATTGGCCGGTGAACTGGATATCAGCCTAGCCGTGGCTCACCTGAACCACTGTCTGCGCGGCAACCGGAGCGAAAAAGACGCACTTTTCGTAAGCCGGTTGGCCTCTGAACTTGGCTTGCATTATTTTTATCACAAAACCGACGTGGAAGCCCTTTGCAAATCGGAACGAATCGGCCTTGAAGCTGCTGCCAGAACAGCCCGCTACAGTTTCCTGGGAAAAGTCGCAGCCCGGAACGGGTTTGATAAAATCGCCATCGGTCACCAGGCCGATGACAACGCCGAACAAGTACTCATGCATCTTCTCAGGGGCAGCGGACCGACCGGACTAGCAGGTATCGCACCGGTTCGTGAGGCCATTATCCGCCCCTTGATCAGGCTCCATCGCGATTCTATTCTTACCTGGGCAAAACACCATGGACTGACCTATTGCCAGGACAATACAAATCAGGACCAGCGGTTTACCCGTAACCGGATCCGGCACCTGCTGATCCCTATCCTGGAGAAAAAATTCAACCCCAACATCAAGGCTACCCTCAACCGGACCGCCGCCTTGATGCGCCAGGAACAGCAATGGCTGGAAGTCCTGGATGAAAACCTTGCCAAAACGGTTATCCTGACTGTCCGCACCGGTTGCCTGGAACTGGACGCGGAAGTTTTGGCCGCTATGCCACCGGCCCAGGCACGCAGGGTTCTGCGACATGTTTTGTCCGGCATGCAGGGCGTTCTGCGCAGTATTTCAGCAACCCACATCCAGGATCTGCTTCAACTGGCCGGACATAAAAAAAACGGCCGGCAGATTCATCTTCCAAAAGGTCTCAGGGCCCTGCGCCGGGGGCGGGTGTTGAAAATTTCAACCGGCGCTCAACAAAATACAGGCAACCAGCATCATTGGTCTTTCACAATAACGCCTGGTCACGGACTGGAAAGCCATCTCAGGCTGCCAGACGGTGGCATGTTGCGCTTTGACCCCTCATCTTCATCCCCGCATCCGGACTGGAGGAAAGCTGGACTATACGAGGCATATTTTGATATGGACAGGCTGAATATGCCGCTTACCGTACGAAATTTCAGAAACGGAGACAGGATAATGCCCTTTGGCATGGGTGGTTCGCAAAAACTTAAAAAACTGTTCATCGATCGCAAAATTCCCCGTGAAAAGCGGCCGAATGTTCCTTTGGTGCTGAATCAAAATGACATTTTATGGGTGGCCGGTATTCGCCGTTCATCCCTTGCGCCGGTAACCAAAACGACCAGGCGTCTCCTGCACATCAGCTACCAGCCACCTGCAACCTGCAAATAGGCTTGCACCCAGGCGACAGACGTTTTATGGTATGCTCTGCAAAAATGCTTTATTTTGCAGACCGGGAATTATTCTAGGAGGTAAATCGTTGAACCCGTATTATAAAAACCTGGCCCTATGGCTCGTCATCATCATGATGATGATAATGCTTTACAATCTCTTCAACCAGCCCCATATGAATGAAAACAACCTCAGCTACACCGATTTTCTGGCCATGGTGGATGAAGGTAGAATCGAAAACGTGGTCATCCAGGGGCAGGAACTTTATGTAACCGATACCAGCCGCAACCGCTACAAAATATACGCGCCCCAGGATGCGGACCTGATCCGGATCCTGCGTGAAAAAGAAGTCCGTATCAATGCTAAACCCCCGGCCGAGTCGCCTTGGTACATGAACGTATTGGTATCCTGGTTCCCCATGCTGATTCTGATCGGGGTCTGGATCTTTTTCATGCGCCAGATGCAGGCCGGCGGCGGCAAAGCCTTGTCCTTTGGTAAAAGCCGGGCCAGATTGATGTCGGATCAGCAGGAAAAAGTAACGTTCGAAGATGTTGCCGGCATCGATGAAGCCAAGGAAGAATTGAGTGAAATTGTCGAGTTTCTGAGAAATCCAAAGAAATTTACCCGACTTGGTGGTCGGATCCCCAAGGGTGTCCTGCTCATGGGCCCCCCGGGCACAGGGAAGACATTGCTGGCAAGGGCCATTGCCGGCGAGGCGGGCGTGCCCTTTTTCAGCATCAGCGGGTCTGACTTTGTGGAAATGTTCGTTGGTGTCGGCGCCTCCAGGGTCAGGGACCTTTTTGTCCAGGGCAAAAAGAATGCTCCCTGCATAATTTTTATCGATGAAATCGATGCCGTTGGCCGGCACCGTGGAGG
>JALVQM010000158.1 GCA_027025615.1 Desulfobacteraceae bacterium
TTTCAATATGCAGGGAGCACTCTGAATCGTCTGGATGAATAATGAAGCAACCATGTGTCTATATTATGGCGAGCAAACGCAATGGCACCCTTAATACCGGCGTGACAGGCAACTTGACAAAAGCGTGTTTGGGAACATAAAAATAATTGCAGTGACGCAAGAAAAAAAGGAAAAAAACTACCTTTAATTACATCAAAGAATCACTAAAAAGAAAAATAGCGGTAATGCTTTCTAAAGAAATAATTTCAAGAGAATTTAATCGTGATGTTTGGTGTCTATTCGGGTTGCCTGTTGACAACATTGACATGGAAGGAATAATTGTCGAGTTGGAAAAGAGAAGGCAATATCCTGAGAATACAGTGCTTTCAACGATCAATGTTAACTGGGTTGTGCAATCTTTTCATGATCCGGAATTTCGTAAGGC
The DNA here is from genome assembly GCA_027025615.1 of Desulfobacteraceae bacterium. Classification (GTDB taxonomy): domain Bacteria; phylum Desulfobacterota; class Desulfobacteria; order Desulfobacterales; family Desulfosarcinaceae; genus JALVQM01. The sequence goes on from JALVQM010000158.1 coordinate 425, forward strand.
CATAGTAAATAGTGATTTGGTTACACTGGATGGAAGACCTCTGTTGTGGCTCGCAAAGTGCCTTCATTTTCCTATGGAAGATGTGGTTCCTGGATCGAGTTTAATGCAAAAACTTCATCAAAACAATAAGTTGAACGATCCTTTTTCTCTCTTTCTGTTCGGAGGTCAAGAGGGTGCCGGCCAATTGGCCCAGGATAGGATAAATAGGGTGCCTGGAGGATTACATGCTGTCGGATTTCTGAACCCGGGTTTCGGTTCCGTGGAAGAAATGAGTGATAATAAAATTATTGAAACTATAAATAACAAAGCACCGGACATCCTGTTGGTAGCTTTAGGAGCACTCAAGGGAACCCGGTGGATTGAAAAAAATCGTAACCGATTGAATGCCAAGGTGGTCAGTCATTTAGGGGCAACAATCAATTTCTTTGCCGGAACGGTCAGGCGAGCTCCGAAATTACTGTGCACAGTAGGCCTGGAATGGGTCTGGAGGATTTTCCAGGAACCAAAACTGTTTTCCCGGTATTTTAATGACGGATTGTTTCTTCTCCTGTTCCTGTTGCGGCATATTATGTTGTGGTACCAAGCGATTACCCGGCGGGGCATTTTCAACCAAGACTATGCAAAGATGAAGGTTGCTCAGCTGGAAAAAGATGATGAAATACTCTTGTTTTTTAAAGGCCATCTCAATGTTTCCAAAACATCTTCTTTGCGGAAAATTTTCTGTGAAGCCGTTTGCTCCAGAAAAAGAATTGTTCTCGACTTTAGTAAAACAATATCAGCTGATGGGGCATTCATGGGACAGCTTCTTCTGCTGATGAAGTGGCAACATCGCAATGCTTGTGGACTTGTATTACGCAATATTCCGGCAGAATTGGAAAAAATTTTTAATTTTTTTTCCGTCTTTCATAGCCTGTCGGTGATGAAAAATGATGGCAATTCATGAAGGCATATTTTTTAAGGAAGCTCTCCGGAGTTGTGTGGGTGCTATGTTTGACCCTGCTGATATCCGGATGTGACAGATCAAAGGAGGCGGGGGGAGCAAGCAACCCACCGACAATGTTGCGCAATACAAAACACCAGGAGTCTACCCGTCAGGCTTTACTCAGTTTTTCCTCAAAGAAGATTCTGTTTGGTCATCATTCCGTGGGGACCAATATCATTGAAGGGATGCGTAACATTGCACAACAGGAAAATATTGTACTCAATATAACCCCGGTTACTGTAACGGATCCTATAGAGAAAGAAGGATTATACCATTTTTCTCCCGGGAAGAATGGACAGCCTGAGACCAAAGTTGATGAATTTGTACGGTTTCTAACAGCAGGACACGATAAAGGTTTTGATATCGCCTTTATGAAATTCTGTTTCGTGGATATAATCCCAGGCAGTAATGTTGAAAAGATATTTGGCTATTATAAACAAAACATTGAAGCGTTGCAGCAACGCTATCCCACTGT
>JALVQM010000159.1 GCA_027025615.1 Desulfobacteraceae bacterium
AAAGGGCCGTTATCCCTGAAAAAAAGGGTTTCATTGGTGGTCATTGCATCGATCAGCTGCTTTTCGATTGTCTTGGCAGGTTCAGACTTGGCCTTTTGATAAAGTTCAGTGAACGATTTACAGCCATTTTCTTCCAGCAATTTACCAAGTCGGGTTTCCAGCAAGTAGGCCTTGGATTGATCAATGTATATTCCTGATAATGAATAGATATAACGAGACAGCAGGTTGACTTCGTCAGGCTTGATCTTGACTATTCTTCCAGGGGTTGCACCGGAAACTGCGCTGGGCATTGTTGCCTTTTGAATCACAGCGGGCTTTTTAACTGATGACAGCTTAGAGTTGACAGTTCCTTTAGATGTTGAAATGTCGTGAACCCCACGGTTTCCTGAAAAAGTCTTGAGCCTTGAGGGAGTAGTTTTGCCGGTGGCTGTAGTTATCAGTTTTTTCGGTTGGCTGATGCTCATAGATCTTACCTGATCTTTTCCGGGCTTTGAGCCGCCGTGATTAGGCGATTGGGGTTATGTAGGTTGGACCTGTAACCGGTTACAGCAGTTTTATTAACAGTTTTCACTATTTCTCCGGCAATTTTGTCCAGAGGAGCTACTACATCAACTATACCGGCCTCGATTGGTTCTTTGGGCATGCCGAACACCACACAGGTGGAAGCATCCTGGGCGATAATAAAAGCCCCGTTTTCTTTCATCAGCTTTAACCCCGCGCTTCCGTCAGATCCCATACCGGTCATTATTACTCCTGTAGCCCGGCCCAGGTAATGATCGGCTACAGAACGAAAGAGATAGTCTGCCGACGGCTTGCAACTGTTTTCCGGTGGATCGTCGGTTACCTTGATAACCCTTTGTTTACCGTCAGCCCCGGCAATAATTTTCATTTGTTTGCCACCTGGTGCTATATAAGCTGTACTTGGAACTATCGGTTCACCGTTTTCAGCTTCCTTTACCTTGAGGCCGCATTTGGCATCAAGGCTGCGTGCCAGGGAGTTTGTGAAAACCGGGGGCATATGCTGCACAATAATTACCGGAACCCCCAGGTCGGCGGGTAACATGGGGAGCATGCGAGCCAAGGCGTTTGGTCCTCCGGTTGAAATACCGATGGCGACAATGGACGATTTGCCGGAATAAGCACCAGTTGTTTTTCTGAATGCCGTCTTCCGGGTAAGGGAAGATGCCCCCCTTGTGGCGGTAGCCTGCCTGCGGCCAAGTATTCCTCTTAGCACCCTGCTTCTGGCGAAAGCCCGTACCATCGGGGCCAGGGCCTTTTTCACCGCGGTCTTGTTTTCAGCCATGGTGCCGGACTGAGGTTTGGAAATGAAATCAAAGGCCCCCAGTTCCAGGGCTCTCATGGTCATGGCCCCGCCTTCCTGGGTCAGGGTGCTGAGCATTATCACACCAAGTTCAGATTTTTGACGGTGCAGTTGCTCGAGCACCTGCAGTCCGTTCATTTCCGGCATTTCAATATCAAGGGTGAGAAGGTCGGGCTTTAGTATTTTTATTTTGGTAAGGGCGGCCTTTCCATTGTGGGCGGTTCCGACCACTTCAACATCCGGAAGTTCGGCCAGAACGTCGCTTACTATTTTCCGGTAAAGAACCGTATCATCTACCACAAGCACCTTTGTTTTACCACTGCTTACCATTGGCAATCGACCCCTCAGTTATCTTTCGGCCTGAATCCTGTTAATCGTTTACAGCTGTCTAGCTGAACCCGTCATTTTTTTTCCAGCAGCACTTTTTCAGTATCCAAGATACCTATCAGGGTTTTTTTTGTTTTAAAGACACCCTTGAAATAGGTACCCTGGACTCCTCCGATATTTGCCGGTGGAGGTTCCACCCTGTTCCAGTCGGCTTCAACAACATCATTAATCCTTGAGACATGCAGGCCTATGTATTCACCTTTGGAGTTTACGATGATATTCCGGCTGGTTTCACTCATTTCTGTTGTTGTCAGACCTAGTTTTTTCCCCAGGTCGATTATGGTTACGATTTGGCCCCTGAGATTTAAAATTCCCATGACATAATCAGGGGCCTGGGGCACACTTGTCATTTCCATCAACTTGTTGATTTCCTGAACCTTGAGAATGTCCATTCCGCAGAGGGCCTGACCTACGTAGAAAGTTGCCAATTCTACCATTCCTGAATCAGGTACGGTATTGCTGGAAACAGTTTCCATTTTTTATTTCCTTTCCCTTTTTAAAATTTCCTTTTATTTTCTAGGCAGCTTTCAACTGTTTTAGGTGGCTGCTGATGCTGTTGAGTAATTTTTCCTTGTCCAGCTTTATTTGGTAATCGTCTATCCCAACTTCTTTGCCACGGGCGATATCTTCTTCTCCTGCAAGGGTCGTCAAGGCAATTACCGGAAGATGTGAAAACAGGGGGCTTTCCTTGATTTTCCGGGTAAGGGTAAAGCCATCCATGTTGGGCATTTCGATATCGGTTACTACTATGGCAACCTGGTCGGCGTTTTCCTGGAGCATGTTCCAGGCAATCTGGCCGTCTTCGGCTTCGAGCACATTATATCCCTGGTCCTCCATTGAACCTTTGACCTGATTACGGAAAAAACTGGAATCCTCGGCAAAAAGAATCGTTGCAGCTTCGCCGTCAGCAACTTCAACCGTTTCCTGATCTTTGAACCAATCCGGATTCAAAGCCTGTACAATTTCAAAGATATCGATCAATAGGGTGGTCTGGTTGTTGATAATCGCCGAGCCCATGATACCGGTCTGGCGCAAGGTCTGTCCGTCTATATTGATGGCCACCTCAATGGCATCTACCGGGCCGATGGCCAACAGGCCGATTTCCCTTCCGGCTACAACGAACACAATTACAAGCAGATTTTCCTGGTCGGCAAGAGGTTTTACCATGGCAACTTCATCTATAGAAAAAAGTGGCAGGCTGCCGCCGCGGTACTTTATTACCCGCTTGCCACCGACTTCTTCTATATCGGTTAACTTTATCTTTTCTATTCGTTCGACCAGGTTGAGGGGAGCAGCGAATTGTTCATCTTCAGAACTGCGGAAAATCAACAGCGACTGTTGATCTTTTCTGGCCTCGATGGCTTCTTTTTCGGCCTTGGCGATTTCCGCGGCCCTTACCGAGTTTTCGACCGAAGTCAGGCCTGCCATCTGGGCAAGGTTGGCAACATCCAGGATAAGGGCTACCCTGCCGTCACCCATTATGGTGGCCCCGGCGTAACCCTTGCATTTTTTCAGATCCCGGCCCAGTGGTTTGACTACTATTTCTTCTGAATCATGTAATTCATCAACCACCAGGCCATACTTCATACTTCCGGTGGAAACTACCACTATATTTAAGGCACTGTCAGCATGGTAGCGCCGTTCACCACCCTGTCGGCTTTCCTTTTCGACTTCGACCTTTCCCTGATCGGTGGTATAATCATCGGCGCTTTGAGCTGTCTCTGCGGAGCTTTTCAGGCAGCGCCTGTCGGCCAGCGATTTGCGCCTGTCGGGCTTTTTCTCACCAGTTTCGGGGTCTGTGTAATGGGATTTGATGCCGATTACTTCGGCCAACTTGATCAGTGGCAGCAGATTGCCCCGCAGGCGAACCACTTCTGCATCTCCGACCCTTTCAATCCGTTTGCGGATCTGGTCTGCAGGTATCCGGAGAAGCTCTTCCAGGTTGACCTGGGGTATTGCATAACGCTCTCCTCCGGTCAGAACTATCTGGCAAGGAATAATGGCAAGGGTAAGTGGAAGTTTGATCCTGATTACCGAACCCTTGCCGACTTCAGAATCGATGTCTATCAGACCGCCGAGTTTGTCGAGGTTGGTCTTGACGACATCCATGCCGACTCCTCGGCCGGATACATCGGTTACTTTCTCGGCCGTGGAAAACCCGGGCAGGAAAATCAGGCTTACCTTTTCCCTTTCAGACATCATCTTTACCTGTTCTTCGGAAACCAGGCCTTTTTCTAGGGCCTTGACCGCCAGCTTGTGTCCGTCAATACCATGTCCGTCGTCGGAAATTTCTATATTTACCTGGCCGGCCTCGTGGTAAGCTTTGAGAAATATCTGTCCTACGGGGTTTTTACCGGCTTTCTTACGGACGTCCGGAGTTTCTATGCCATGGTCTACAGCGTTGCGGACAAGATGGGTAAGGGGGTCACCTATGGCCTCGATGATGGTCTTGTCAAGTTCTACATCTTTGCCTTCAAGGGTGAGTTCCACCTTTTTGCCCAGGGATCGGGCCAGGTCCCTTACAACCCTGGGGAATTTGTTGAAAACATTGCCAATGGATTGCATCCTGGTAAGCATGATAGCTTCCTGCAATTCGGAGGTTATCAAGTCGATTCGTTGACCGGCAATTTCCGAACCCCGCTGATCTCCCGAGGCCATTGATTGTAGTAGCTGGTTGCGGCTGAGGACCAGTTCTCCAGCCAGAGTCATCAGCTGATCCAGCAGGCTGACATGGACCCTGAGGCTGGTTTCATGACCAAACTTAGCAGCTTTGCTGCTGGATACAGAGGACTGTGGTTTGTCGCTTCCCGTGGTTTCAGAAGGTGTCAGGGCAGTGGTTTGTGATCGGGTCAATTCTGATGATAGCGGGCCATTCTTGTCTGGTTGCGCTTCTTTTGATTCAGGTGTATCGATGGCGGCTGCTTCTTCCCCCTGTTGGGTATCTTCGGCGGGTTTGCTTTCTTTTGCATCTACTGCTTCAAAGTCGCTGGAAGCGGCACTTACAAGTTCTCCATCCAGGGTCCTCAGCTCAAGCTCGGGGGTAAGTTCGAGGATCCTGGCATCATCGATTTCAAAAAGCACATTGATATCACCCGGCTTGAGAATTGTTGCAAATAAAAAGATTATGCTGTCTGTTTCATCAGGGGCCCAGTCCCTGTCTGTTTCATCCAGCGGCGGCAGTTCTACACTGCAGCCGATGATAGTCCCGGTCTGGTCCATTTCTTCCAGGATTGCTTTTATTTTTTTACCCTTGGCTATGACATCATCTTCAATCAGAATTTCCACCAGGTATACGCATTTGCCCTCTTGGATCAACGGCAGTACATCTTGAGGATCGATGAAGAGGCCGCAGCGGCCATCGGGCAACATCAGTGTTACCGCACCGTCGGGTGCCGGACATGTGTTTTGGGTATCGCTTCCGGGTTTGTCCTCCACCGGCGGGTCCTGCAACTGTTCGGCGGCTTGGCCGGTCTTTGGAAGATTTCCTGACAACACTGCCTTTAGTCGGGCTATTTGTTCAGAGATGTCTTCATCGTTGCTGTTCAGCACGTTATCCATGAGTTTTTTAAGTGTGTCCGAAGCGCTGAGTAAAACATTTATGACCTCGGGGGTTGGAACCATTTCCCGGCTACGGATTTTGCCAAGGATGTTTTCCATTTCATGGGTAAGATTTTTAATGTTGGTCAACCCCATGAAGCCGGCCCCTCCTTTAATGGAATGGGCGGCCCGATAGACTTTGTTTACCAGGTCATCATCAATGTCTGCGCCTCCCTCCTCAATGGCCAGAAAGTCATTTTCGATATCCTCCAGATGTTCGAGAGACTCCTCCAGATACATCTGCAAAGTTTCGTCATCCTGAATCGTCATGGCTACGCTCCTTTGAATCCCTGGATTTTCACTATCTTCGGGCGGCTGCCCCGATGCTGCCCTAGTCGGACTTTCCTATCCGTAGTATCTGCTGATAAATAGAAAACTTTAGCGGTAATTTGATTTGCTGCCTGACAGCCGCAGGTAATTGAAAAACAATCTCCGGGGGCGCAATGGAGACCCATTAAAGAATGGCGGGTGGTGTTTATGGTGGTGACCGGATTGATTAAAATCCCGCCTTGGCACCATCGACTGTGGCTTCAATGCTGATGGTACTTGTCTCCTGGAAGCCTTGCAGCGCGCTTTGGTGGGCTTCGGTACCTACCAGTTTAAGGGCGGTTTTGAATTTTTTACAGCGATTTACAATTGAAATTATCAACTGGATAGCACTCATGTTGAAATCAGATACCTGGCTTAAATCGACAATCAAACGTGGCACGCTGCCGGCTTTTACCAGGATGCTTTTTATAGTGGTTTCAATCTGGGCGGCAACGTTGCGTGACACTTTAACCGGGAGCTTCAAAACTGGAATTCCGTCCTCAGTTTTGAGATAACGGCCTGCATCACTGTCAGCAACTCCGGACACGGCTTTTCGGCCCCCAGGTTGCAGGTCTACAATCTTGGTAGCCCGATCGATCAACTGTTCTCCCTTGAATGGCTTGACGATGTAATCTTTGACTCCCATCTTGACGATCTGCATCACATTGTCTTTGCCTGATTCGGCCGTTAGCATAATCACTGGAATGTTCTGCAGTTGAGGATCTTCCTTAAGTTTGCCCAGCATTTCAATACCGGTCATAACAGGCATGGTAATATCGAGGATAATCAGGTCGGGCTTTTCTTTGGCAGCCAGGGCCAGGCCTTCGACTCCGTTTTCAGCTTCAAAAATCTGACAATCGTAAGCCGAAAAAGCTTTCTTTACGATCATTCGGATAGTACGGCTGTCATCCACAGACAGTATCTTGACAGGCATGGATTATTCCTCCCCCGTCCTTGATGGTTTGCAGGTATAATCTTAAGTTTATGCAAAATTTCACCATAGTATATCGACGTTTGTCCGGGATGCTTTAGGGGGATTTTGTTTTTCAGCAGGGCAAGGCACAGGATAGGCAGGGCCGGCAGCCTTGAAGGTGTCGGCCCTGCATTTTGTGAATTGTTACAAAAGGCGATTATTCGTTGGAAAAGAAGCTGGCTTTGAAAAATTCCCGATTAAGACGGGCGATATTAGTAATAGAAATACCCTTTGGGCATTCGGCTTCGCATTCGGTTTCGTTGGTGCAGTTACCGAAGCCAAGTTGATCCATCACCCGTACCATTTTGATGGCTCGCCTGGCGGCTTCAGGGCGTCCCTGGGGCAGCAGGGCAAGATGAGAAACCTTGGCGCCTACAAAAAGCATGGCAGAGGCGTTAGGGCAGGCCGCAACGCATGCTCCGCAACCTATGCACTGGGCAGCGTCCATGGCCAGCTCGGCAGTCTCGGCGCCAACCGGAATAGTGTTGGCATCGGGTGCGCTCCCGGCGTTGACCGAAATGTACCCTCCGGCCTGAATTACCTTGTCAAGGGGGCTGCGGTCGACAACCAGGTCCTTTATGACTTTGAAGGCCCGCGCCCGCCAAGGCTCTATGGCTATAATATCACCGTCCTGGAAATGACGCATGTGAAGTTGGCACAATGTTGTTTCTTTTTCAGGACCATGGGGTCTTCCGTTGACCACCGACCCACACATACCGCAAATTCCCTCGCGACAGTCATGGTCAAAGGCAATCGGCTCCTTGCCATCCAGAGTCAGTTGCTCGTTTATTACGTCGAGCATTTCGAGAAACGACATATCGGTTGATATGTTATCGGCGTGGTAAGTCTCGAAATGTCCCTTGTCCTCAGGGCCTTTTTGACGCCATACCTTCAGGGTGAGATTGATGGTCTTGGTCACTTGTAACTCCTTTGGGTAAGCTGGACATTTTCGAACACAAGGGGTTCCTTGTGAAATTCAGGTTCCTGGTCGACTCCCTTGTATTGCCAGGACGCCACGTGACAATAATTTTCATCATCCCGCAAGGCCTCGTTTTCCTCGGTCTGATATGCCTCGTTGAAATGACCCCCGCAGGATTCCTGGCGTGCCAGGGCATCTATTATCATCAATTCTGCAAATTCCAGGAAATCAGCCACCCGGCCGGCACGTTCCAGGCTTTGATTGAAATCTTGATCCTTGCCGGGAACAAGAACGTTTTCCCAGAATTCAGCCCGCAATTCCTTAACCATCCGGCGAGCTTTTTCCAGTCCTTCGTTGGTCCTGGCCATGCCGCAGTAATCCCACATGATCAGTCCCAGGTGGCGGTGAAAATCATCTACGGTTCTTTTGCCGTTGATGGAAAGCAGCTTGGCGATTGTTTCCTTGACCTGGCTTTCGGTATCTCTAAATGCCTGGTGATCAGTTGAGATTTCTTCTTTCGAGCTGCCGGCCAGGTAGCCTCCTATGGTGTAAGGCAGGATGAAATATCCGTCTGCCAGTCCCTGCATAAGGGCGCTGGCTCCCAGGCGGTTGGCACCGTGGTCTGAAAAGTTGGCTTCGCCGATAACGAACAGGCCATCGATGGTGCTCATCAGGTTATAGTCTACCCACAGTCCGCCCATGGTGTAGTGAACCGCAGGATAGATCATCATCGGGGTTTGGTAAGGATCATCATCGGTGATTTTCTGATACATGGCAAAAAGGTTGCCGTATTTTCTTTCGATCACTTCCCGGCCGTCGCGCTTGATGGCATCGGCAAAGTCGAGGTAAACGGCCAGGCCCGTCTCGCCAACACCCTTGCCCTGGTCGCACTGGGCCTTTGCGTTGCGTGAGGCAACATCCCGTGGTACCAGGTTGCCGAAGCTGGGATACTTGCGTTCCAGGTAATAATCCCTTTCTTCTTCAGGGATTTCGTTGGGTGGACGCTTGTCGCCCGGCTTTTTGGGAACCCATACCCGGCCGTCGTTGCGCAGGCTTTCGCTCATAAGTGTCAGCTTGCTCTGGTAAGTGCCGTGGACCGGGATACAGGTGGGGTGGATCTGGGTAAAGCACGGATTGGCAAAAAAAGCGCCCCGTTTGTAAGCCCGGTAGGTGGCTGTTACGTTGGATCCCATGGCATTGGTGGAAAGAAAATATACATTGCCGTATCCCCCGGTGGCAAGGACAACGGCATCAGCCGCGTGGCGCTCCAGCTCACCTGTAATCAGGTTGCGGGTTATGATGCCCTTGGCGTGCCCGTTGATCAGCACCAGGTCGAGCATTTCGCGTCGGGGAAAAAGCTTGATTTTACCGGCAGCTACCTGGCGCATCATGGCACTGTAAGCTCCCAGAAGCAATTGCTGGCCCGTCTGTCCCCGGGCGTAAAACGTACGTGAAACCTGGGCCCCACCAAAAGAACGGTTGGCTAAAAGCCCGCCGTATTCCCTGGCAAACGGGATGCCCTGGGCAGCGCAATGGTCGATTATCAAGTTGCTTACCTGGGCCAGCCGGTAAACGTTGGCCTCCCTGGCTCTGAAGTCGCCTCCCTTTACGGTATCGTAGAACAGGCGCCAGATACTATCACCGTCATTGGGGTAGTTCTTGGCGGCGTTGATCCCTCCCTGGGCAGCAATGCTATGGGCCCTCCGGGGGCTGTCCTGAATGCAAAATGATTTTACATTATAGCCCAATTCCGCCAGTGATGCGGCGGCGGAGCCACCGGCCAGGCCGGTACCAACAACAATGATGGTGAATTTGCGTTTATTTGCCGGATTGACCAGTTTGAGTTCGAAACGGTGTCGATCCCACTTTTGTTCCAACGACCCGCCGGGAACTTTACCGTCTAATATCATGATAGTTCCTTTCTTAGACTATGATCGATATGTAGATTGGTAAAAAACCAAATCCCACGCCAACCAGGATTGCAAAAACGGTACTCAAGGTCCTGATCAAAGGTGTGTACTTGGGGTGACTGGCCCCAAGGGTCTGGAAGGCGCTCCATAGTCCGTGGCTTACATGAATGGCAGCCACGACCATGGCCACTATATAAAAACCTACCAACAGGGGCTTGGAGAAAGCCGTTGAAACCAGGTTGTAGATGGAAGTATTTGTTTTATCGACAAAATGAAAGTTCATAAGGTGCAATACTATAAAGATCAGGAGGAATATCCCTGTGTACGGCATGGTACTTGAGCCGATGGTCCTGCCCCCGGCGCTCTTGTTGACCTTGTAACGTACAGGACGAGAGGCAAGATTCTGGTAAAACAGGACAAGCCCGGTTACAACGTGTACCAAGGCAAAAGCCAAAAGGACAAGCTCGGCCACGGTGATAAGCGGTCCCAGGGCATGAAGGTGCTCGGCATAACTGTTGAAAGAATCTTTGCCCCCGTAAATCGTTAAATTACCGGCCAGATGAACCGTCAAAAAGCCGCAAAAGCTCAGGCCGGTAATGGCCATCATCAGCTTTTTGCCGATTGATGAACCAAGTGTTTGAAGTAACCAGTTCATATTGCCTCCAATTTCATTGATGGTGTCACGAAAAGATTTTAGCTCTATTTGGAAACATTGTTACTGTCAATAAAAATCTTGCGCCACCAATGGTCATGCTCGGTTTCCATTATCAAGCGGGCCAATTGCTTGCCAATGTCGGTTTTAAGGCGTTTCATGACATTTGGAAGCCAGTGCTTTGGGGGTAAGTAACCGGTGTCCACCAATATTTTCAGTTCGATCAGCAGCGACAGCTGGTCGGCGTCATTGGCCAGGCGTGCTTCAAGGCTTTGGCCGGCATTGAATTCGTCTATCCATTTACAAAAATCCGCTCCCAGGGGATGTGTCCCCAGCCCGGCGGAAACCGCTTTTTTTTCATCGGCCCGGACATAATTCTTTTGGACATAATTCAGGTCACCAATACGTGCTTCCGGCAGATCGTGGACAAGGCACATGCCTACAAGTCGCATACTGTCGGCTTCCGGTTCCAGTCTGGCCATAACCAGAGCGATAAAGGCGGTTGTAAATGTGTGATCGGCAACCGATTCACCGCCGATTCCCAGGAATTGAAAGCCGCTGCGGGGAATTTTTTTCAAAAAATTGGCTTCAAAAAGCAAGTCTGCAAGTCGTTTCAGCATTTAAGATTTCCTCCTTTCCTGGATCCTGCTTGTCAAAACCCGGGCTGGACTTTCCCAAAGCAATCTGTATTTTTCAAAACAGGATTTTTTACGAATGAATTATTTATTTTCCATAGTATTTAAGCAATACTACCATGATCAGGGTTCAACCTGACTACCAAGCCTAATCCAATGGCGGGTGCAATGCAAGTTGCTTAGAACCTTGACATTTTTTATTATCTTGGCTACTTAATAAAAAATCAGTGGCCAGCCGACGGCCTTATGCCGCTTCTGATATCATAACACCCCAAAGGGTAGACACTTATGAAACGGCCTTCCGGGAAAGCGAGGTGCCGATCCGATCACCGGGAAAATCCAAAAATCGATTTTGGCAGTTAGTGTCTCAGTCCAGGTTCAGCAGGCTGTTGAAAAACTTAGCGAGCGGAGCTGGGCCATTGCAAAATGAGGCGAAAAATCAGAAAGTTCTCACTAAATGAGCATTTTGAGCCGAATTTTTACCCAGCAAAGGCAAAGCCCAGCGGTTTTTCAATAACCCGTTGAAGGTCGGGAAAAAGGCATTACCATCTGGACGGTTTAAGTGTGTTGTTATGATGATCCTGATAGCCTTTTTGGTCAACTGATTTAAATGCAAAACGCAGCGTTTTTGTGGCGGTTACCATACAACTGAAAGCGTGCATACAGGAGCAATGAACATGCCCAATCAATTCGATATCATTCAAATAGTCAGTGAAGCCGGGCTAATGGTACAGTTCGTCTTGTTGTTGCTGCTATTTTTTTCAGTAACCTCCTGGGCCATTATTATTTTAAAGTTCAGGTACCTGAGAAGGGCTTTTCGGGACTCTGAACGTTTCACCGAGTATTTTTGGAAAAATCGCGATTTAGCCGGGGCATATGCAAAGAGCAAACAACTTAAATCAAGTCCTATTGCGCGGGTTTTCAGAATTGGCTACATGGAACTGAAAAAGGTTGCTCAGACCATGATGTCTGAATCCCGTAGCCAGGCGGGCCGGGGTCGTGATGAACTTACCTTTCTACCTGCCGGTGCTGACACCATTGAACGTGCTTTGCGTAGAGCAATTAATTCCGAGACCGCCAGGATGACTCAGATGGTCCCTTTTCTGGCCACCACCGGCAATACGACTCCTTTTATCGGGCTTTTTGGGACAGTATGGGGTATCATGCATTCTTTCCACGGGATAGGAATGCGTGGATCGGCAAGCCTGGCCGTGGTGGCTCCAGGTATATCAGAGGCCCTTATAGCGACGGCTGCCGGTCTTGCAGTGGCTATTCCGGCTGTAATTGCGTTTAACTATTTCATGCAGAGAATTAGGTTGCTGGAAACTGAATTGCAGAGCTTTGCAGCCGATTTCCTGAATATCGTCGAACGTGACATTCTTGCAGGCAAGGGGAGGTGATTCAATGGCTCTGGAAACCAATACTGACCGCCTCATGTCCGATATCAACGTGACCCCTTTTGTGGATGTCATGTTGGTCTTGTTGATTATTTTCATGGTAACTGCGCCCATGATGGTACAGGGGGTTGACGTTGCTTTGCCGGAAACCTCTTCCGAGGCCTTGCCTTCCCAGGAACAAGTCCTGGTAGTAACCGTCGACAAGGACAAGCTTGTCCATATAAATGATTTTACGGTAGATATTTCTTTTTTGCGTGAGAAGCTTAGTAAGATATTGAAAAATCGCAAAGATCGCGAGGTGTACTTGCGTGCTGACAAAAGTGTTCCTTACGGTATGGTTGCCAGGGTTATGGCCGAAATAAAGGCCGCCGGAGTAAAGCGCCTGGGTATGGTGACTGCGCCGATCCAGGAAGAACAGGCGTCCAATAAGCGTTAATGGTTTTTTATTGATGACCTCGTATGGCAAGATGAATTATCCGGGTGAAGGCAACCTTTGGAAACCGCTGGTGGCCTCGTTTATTGGTCATTTGTTGATCGTGGGTATTTTCCTTTACTGGCCCGCCAAGCGCAATGAACCGCTCTACCTTCCCTCGGTTATCAATGTGCGCATGGTTACCCTGCCCCAACCCAAGCCAATGAAAACCCCTAGGCAAACCAAGGCTTTGAATAAAAAACCGAAGGTTAAAGCGCCAAAACCCCAACCCAAACCGGACGCAATCGGTCTGGGGAAAAAGAAAAGCGGACCCCGGAAAGCCAAGCCCAAGATCTCTATGAAACACAAGACCTACAAGTCAAAAAAAGTTTTGCGCAGCGCTATCAAGGAACTGGAACGCAAGGTTGAAACAGCTCCTCCTGAACATTTGGCCGAAGCTTTGAAACGGCTTAAGGAAAAAGTTGAATCGGTAGATGTACCCCCCAATGTATCCGGTAGCCAGAAAGGCAGGAAAGCAGCCATCAACACCAGCATCGCCGGGGGAGCCAGGGGCAAGCAGGTGTCTGATTTGTTAACTATTTACCGGGTGGAAATAGCTTATCAGGTGCAGAAACACTGGGCTTTTTCACGCCAGCTTGCCGGTGATTCGCGCAACCTGACTACCGGTGTTATTTTCAAGGTCCTGCCCGATGGCCAGATAACAGATATAATTATTACCGACCATTCGGATAATGCTTATCTGGACGAATCTGCCAAAAAGGCAATTCTAAAAAGCAGCCCGGTCAGCCCACATCCACCAGGGCTGAACCTTCCATATGTAACTGTCGGACTGCGCTTTACGCCAGAAGGGGTGCGTTGATTATGGGGCTGCAAAATACCCGTCCTGGCTTTTCCTGTAATTCAGGTTTTTGGGAAAAGTCATTCGTATTTTACCGGATTTGTTGCGTAAACATCAAGATTGATCAACATTGTCCATGTGTAATGAGGTTAAGCTAATAAGATGAAAAAGCGATCCTGGATCCTGACTTCTGTTTTTACGTTTGTACTTGTTTTGACGGTTTTTCAGCCGGCAAAAGCCCAGTTCGATTACATTGATATCAGCAATCCGTTTTTGCGCAAAGTTCCCATGGCGATCCCTGTTTTCAAAAGCTTGTCAGCCGATCCGGAGGAAAGGCCGCTGGCCATTAAGCTGGCTGATTTAACCTCTAGATATCTTGAATTTACAAGCTATTTTACTATGTTGGACAGGGGTTCCTATCTTTATGACCCGCTTAAATCAGGCATTACAGCCGTGGATATCAATTTTGGTAACTGGACCGTGGTGGGTGCCGAGATGCTGATTACCGGAGGGGTTAAAATTGATAGTGGTTTTTTGGAGTTGGAATTACGCCTGTTCGATACTTTCAAGCAGAAACTGATTATCGGTAAAAGATATAGGGGCAAGGTTCAGGACCAGGAAATGATGATCCGCCGTTTTTGTAGTGAGGTCATTTTTACGTTGACCGGCAACCGGGGTGTTTTCAACAGCAAACTTGCCTTTGTCTCAAATGGTTCCGGGAAAAAGGAGATTTACCTTTGTCGTTTTGATGGCAAGAATGTACGCAGGCTTACCCATTACAAAAGTATTACCATGCTGCCTGACTGGTCAACTGATGCGCGGCAACTGGCTTACGTTTCATACCGCAATGGCCCACCCCGAATCTTTATCCATCGCTTTTTGGACGGGCAAGTGAGATCCTTGACCAAGCACAAAACAGAACTCCAGATCACACCGTCATGGCGACCGCGAAGGCAGGAACTGGCAGCTACCCTCTCGTTGGCAGGCGATCAGGAAATTTATCTGTTGACCGCCGCCGGGAAAACGATTAAAAGATTGACCAAAAGCCGCGGAATTGACGTAGATCCGACATGGTCACCGGACGGGAGAAAAATTGCATTTGTATCGAAACGTTCCGGTACTCCTCAAATTTACATCAAGAATATTGCTACCGGCAGGGTGAACCGGTTGACTTATCACGGCCGGTACAACACCCAACCGAGCTGGTCGCCCAAAGGTGATCTAATCGCCTATTCATCCATGGAGCAAGGGCAAATCAATATTTACGTGTCTGATGTCGAAGGTAACAACCCTGTGCGCTTAACGAGCAATCAGGGTGACAATGAGGCTCCCACCTGGTCTCCCGATGGCAGCCTTATAGCTTTTAGTTCAACCCGCACCGGGAAATCACGTATTTTCGTGATGACCCGTTACGGAACAGATCAAAGGCAGTTGATAACACTGGATGGTGAACAAACAGACCCTTCCTGGTCTCCGAACACCATGCAATAGACAAATGCTTTGGCTGTAACCAGCAAAGGAGGAAAACATGAGGAAAAGAATGTGGATTAGCGTAGCCCTGCTGCTGATAGTGCCGGGGTTGATCATGACGGTCTCATGCGCCAAGAAAACTGTTGAAAGTGAACCCGCCGCCACGGAAACTGCGCCGGCACCGGCTCCCCAGCCAGAGGCAACCCAACCTGAGCAGGCGGCCAAGCAAGAACAACCGGAGCAAAGTGCGGTTGAGGCAGAGCAGCTCAAAGCCCAACAGGAAGAAAGGGCCAGAGAGGCTGCCCGTAACCTTTTCATTAACGAGGATGTCTATTTCGCTTTTGACAGCGCTGCACTTTCTGACGTAGCTCAGCAGGTATTGCGCAGCAAGGCGGACTGGTTGCAGGAAAATCCTGACGTTACAGTAACCATCGAGGGTCATTGTGACGAGCGCGGTACTGCTGCCTACAACCTTGCCCTGGGTGAGAGACGTGCCCAGAGCGCCAAGGCTTTCCTGGTCAACCTGGGAATTGATCCTGCCAGGTTGAATACCATCAGTTATGGTGAGGAACGGCCGGTTGATCCAGGCCATAATGAAGAGGCCTGGGCTAAAAACAGGCGGGCTCATTTTACAATCGACTAATCGCTGTCGCAGGTTTTTGGCAAAGAGCCGGTCGGGTGGACAATTTTACCAATGACCGGTAAGAGTCCAAACAGCTGTTCATTGCTGTAATTATAACAGATAAGACCAAGGAGGCCACCGGCACGTTTGTGTCGGTGGCCGCCTGTTTTGTTTTTCGATAATTTCCGCAAAATGGGGCCATACCATGAAAAAGACGGCTCTTTTTATCATCTTGACGATTGTTTTGGCCGGATGCGCCTTACAAAAAGACGTGTACCTGCTGGAAGACCGTGTAGTAGCCCTTGAACAGCGTAACCGCAAGCTCCAGGAACGCAGCAAACATCTGGAGGCCCAGGAAAGGCAGGCCCAGGCTACCATTGAATCTCTGGAAAAAAGCCGCAAAACGGAAATCCGACAATTAAGGGAAAACTACGCGAGAGTAGCTGCCGACCTGGATCGTATAGACCAGGAGGCAAGGTTAGCCCAGGGACGCCTGGAAGAGGTCGAATTTGCTTTGAGCAAAAAGCTGGGCAAAGCCGCGAATGATTTCCAGCAGCGCAACAAACAGCTTGAGTCTATCCAGAAAAAGCTGGTTGAACTGGAACTTCGCCTGGCCAATTTGGAACAGTACGTAGGGATTGAAAATGGCAGCAAAGCCGGAGCCTCGAAGCAAACCAAAGCTGCTCCGGCGGTTGTTACTCCGGAAAGCCTTTACCAAGCTGCCAAACAAGACTTCGATAAAGGTCGCTTTGCCTCTGCGCGTAAAGGCTTTAATGAACTGATTAAAGCCTTTCCAAAAAGCGAGAAAGCCGACAATGCCCAGTTCTGGATTGGCGAAAGTTACTACCGCGAGAAATGGTACGAAAAAGCTATCCTGGAATATCAAGAGGTTATAGATAAATACCCCAGGGGTAACAAGGTTCCAGCCGCAATGCTGAAGCAGGCCATGGCCTTTTTGAAATTAAAGGACAAGGCCAATGCGCGCCTTGTATTGACCAGGCTGATTGATAAGTTCCCGAAGAGTAACGAGGCGAAACTGGCCGCCAAGAAGTTGAAATCCCTTTAGTGGTATTTTTTTTGAGCTGAACGGGCCATAGACAAGCGGTTGTAGATGCAGACCATTGTGGGAATAGATCCAGGCCTGGCCGCAACCGGAATCGGTATAGTTTGCGGTCAAGGTGTCAAGGTTGAGCATTTTGCCTATGGGGTGGTACGTACAAATAAATCCTGCATTTTACCGGAGAGACTAGAAAAGATATTTTCTTCGATCCGGAAAGTTTTAATCGATGAAAAGCCTCAATTGATAGTCATTGAGGACGTTTTTTCCCTTGAAAAATACCCCCAGTCCGGTATTACCTTGGGCAAGGTGTGCGGAGTTATCCTGCTTGCCGGCAGGCAGCTAGAGATCCCGGTCTTGGAAATTCCGGTTAGGGAAGCCAAGCAAGTTCTTACCGGCAATGGTAATGC
>JALVQM010000160.1 GCA_027025615.1 Desulfobacteraceae bacterium
CCATCTGATGCAACAGCAAGAATAGGGCGACGATTTCCGGATCTTGGAAGGCTGTTGATGCGTCGTTCGATCTCTTCAGCAGAAGGAATCACATCTTCAATGCTCATCTGATCAGTGAACTCGGCAAAAAGACTATGTAGCCTGTGGTCACTGAAGGAAATACCGGTACTTTTCTCAAACAACTCTCCAGCTCGTTCAAAAGGCATTTCTGCTAGATATTCCAGGGCAATTTCCTGGAGATCGTATTGTTTTCTCCTGGAAGAAAGCTCAAGAGAAGTATCCACCGGTGAAAAACCGGTTCGGCAATTGGTGCAATAAAAATACGGCCTTTCAATCAGGCTGGAACCGTGTCTGGTCTCTATCCGCCGACTTGAATCACGCTTTTTAATCACGGGCTTTCCACAATTGGGACAATCACAGACCGTTTGCTCACATTGTTCCAGGTGACGCATCTGAACAAAATCCTGCAGGATAGCGCCAAGCAGGTCTGCTTTATGTTCCTGGATAGCATCACTGATTTCCAGCAGGGTGAGGGGCTCATCCTGCAGAAGCTTCGGGGCCAGCTGGTCAACAAGCTTATCCACAGCTTTATGGGCTCTTTCGCGATACATGCTTAATTTGTCAACTTTTTTTCTGCAGGGAACAGTACTCATTGCACAGCCCCCAATTGCCTGCGAAAATCTTTTACCAGTGGGTAGAGGTAAACATCTTTGATTCGACCATGATAGTAAAACCGTGTATTTTTTTTGGCATGCCCTTTTGTTTCGCCAACTCGTTGCCAGTTGGCAGCCTTGTAGCAGGTACCTGTAAAGAGGTCTTTCTCAACAAAGGTTTCCAGAAGATACACGGGATAACCGTAATACTTCTCCCAGTCCTGGCTGATTGTCCTGGCTGACAGACCAAGAAGAGAAGAAGCCAGATTTTTAATCTTGATCCATGGCAAAATCAGGAAACGGGAATTGTTGACCATAAATCGGTTGTTTTTGCTTCGTGTTTCCTGGTCCCAACCTATGAAACTATCACGGCTCTGTATCCGGAATACGGTTGAATTCCAGGCCATGCACGCAATGGGCTGCCCATCAAGATAGGCGATATATTTTAAATGAGCGCCAACGATTATTTTGTAACTTTTATAATGATACTGATGGACAAGATAATTCCAGAGTGCTTCTTCAGGGGTCCGACGTACCATCTTGAACTTTATGGCCGGGAAACCGTCAATTCTCCCGTGTAACTCTTTTTTCAAAAATTCGGGAGTCTTGCCCGGAGGCGTGTAATATCTCCTTTTCCCTTTCTTGTTGCCGGTCTTGCGAGGCGGAAGCCTGATGAGCCCCTTGTCTTCAAGCCGATTAAGCAGAATACGACATACCTGGTCTTTTAAATTTCCGTTATACTGCCTCCATTCCCACGCTGTGCAGAGCTCACGGGAGATATAAACCCGACCTTTATCCCAGTATTGTGTAACCGTTTGTCTGATCTCGGCAAGTTCAGCATTGCCGATGTGCTTTCCACGAATAATCAGTGTTTCCATACGCTACCTCCATTATGGTGGTAACGCTATCACAGCTCAGGAGTGAACGCAAGGTTTTTTCTGGACAAACACGTAATGCTCCCTACCATGATCATCAAAGGCCTTAAGCATAAGCTCTGTGATTTCATCAAGTGTCGTCTCTCGACTGGTGGCAATCTGAAACGTTTCCCCGCCTATTCCTTCTTTCGTGGCGCTAAGCACCAAGGCATTGATCAGGTCATCAATATAGATAAAGTCACGGGTCTGCGTGCCGTCACCATAAATAACCAGTGTTTCACCAGCTAATGCCTGTTTGATGAATTTGGCCACAACGCTCGATTTATGGGATACACTGGGA
>JALVQM010000161.1 GCA_027025615.1 Desulfobacteraceae bacterium
TCAAGGATATGGAAGCGGATACCAGTATTGACTTCAGCAGGATGCAAAGTAATGGAAACAGACGCTCCACTATGTACACCAGTACCAGACATCTCGATGGCATCGGCCAGTGTTGTCTGCATTGCGCCAATAAATCTGTTATATTTCATAGTAGCGTCCCTATGCGTAGTAATTCGCAAATAGGTAGGATGAAGTTTCTCTTTCATCCTACTCCCCCAATGTCTTCAAAGAACACGCTTTTACTTTTGGACTTCAGTTCCGAATCAGGAGAAAATATTCCGGATCACTCAATATACAACCACCGGGAACTTTATAAGATTATTTATTTATACGCGAACTTTAATTACAACTTTACTATACACTGCTTCGGTCAAAATATTCAAATGACGCTTTGTTACATAGTGTTACGTTTTTACACTGCACCTAGATTTTTACTGAGATAAAAACGAATTTCTTCATCTATTTTTCATCTCTTCAATGGTACAAATATCTCCCTGATTCTCTCTGGACGACAGTGCTTGTTTTCCCATTGACATATAAAACAGGCTTCGAGGACATTTTGCCCAAGAAGCCTGTTTTAAAAAAACTTAACCAGCCTTTGTTCGTCTAAAGAAAGATGGAATTTCCATTTCCTCTTCAGGCGTTAACTCCATCCCAACTGGAAGAGGTGCATCTTCTTCATATCCTGTACCCACAGGAGGTTCGTCAGCTTTTTTATCTAACGAAAGTTGCGGTTCAACCCTGTTAGAAATCTCTGTCTCAGCCGCTTTTTCACTACCTGAACTTGATAGTTTTTTTCCGAGACTGGACAACCTGGCAAAAAGACTATTCCCCTCATTTTCAGCCTGTTTTCCATCCTCTTTCTGCGCTTTCATAGCCTTTTGAGCAATCGGAGAAAACTCATCTATAGCTGGAATTCTGGCCGATGGAACAGTTGAATTCGGGACAGGTAAAGGCACAAACAAAGTGTCAGTCTGTGTCGTTACATGGTCATTATTTTGTACCTTTTTAGCCACAGTATCCTTTTGAGCCTGACTATGTTGAGTCTGCTTCAGCGGTTGAATCGTCACATCCTCATCATTTTCCCAGACCTTTTCAGTTGCATTTTCTGTATCGCTAACTGATTCGCTTTCAACATTCATCAATAAAGAGCTATTATCCAGATCCTTTTTCAAATCAGATTTTTCAATTGCAACGGATATTTCGTCAGAAACAGCTATTTTATTCTGTTCAACTTGCGTTGGTATCACAACATCACGGGCTATGACATTATGGGCTGGTCTGATTTCAGGCTGATTTGCAGAATCAACCTGACCGCCGAGACCTGTTGCCAGGACTGAAACTAACACATCACCCTTGCGTTCTTCATCAAAAGTTGCACCAACAATAATATTTGCATCTGTATCAACGACCTTACGAATTGTTTCAGCAGCCTGCTCCACCTCAAACAATGTCAAATCCTTACCACCAATGATAGAAATCAACACACCTTTGGCTCCATCAAGTGTAACATCATCAAGCAATGGGTTTGAGATCGCAATCTCGGCAGCCTCACGCCCTCTATTTTCACCTGAAGCAATACCTGAGCCCATCATAGATTTACCCATATTGCTCATCACAATCTTGACATCAGCAAAATCCAGATTAATCAAGCCTTCTTTGACCATAAGGTCTGTAATACAGGAAATTCCAGAATGCAAAACCTTGTCAGCCATGGCAAATGCATCAGAAAAGGTTGTCTGTTCATTGGTAATTCGGAAAAGGTTCTGGTTTGGTATAACAATCAGGGTATCGACATTCTCACGTAGCCGCGTGATCGCTTTTTCAGCAGTATTCATTCGTGTCAGGCCTTCAAACTGGAAAGGC
>JALVQM010000162.1 GCA_027025615.1 Desulfobacteraceae bacterium
ACCAAAAGTCCGGCCTTGCCCACAACTTCAGGTAGGGCACCGCCGGTTGTACTGATCAGGGGGGTTGCACATGCCATGGCTTCGCCGGCCGGAAGTCCGAAGCCTTCATAGATGGATGGAACTACTGCCACCGAGGCCCGGGCATATTGACGGACCAGATCCTCGTGGGACAGACGGCCGGTAAATTCCACCAGGTTACCGATTCCCAGGCTGCGAATCATCCTGGCAACCGTCCCGTTTTCCTCCACTGACCCAACTACGACCAAGTGAAGACGGTGGGTTACGGACAGCCTGGCCACGGCCCGTAAAAGATATTTCAATCCCTTTAATGGGGTGTCGGCGCTGTTGGTGACCACAATCCTTCCAGGCTGGCGTTTTATTTCCTTGAGGGGGAAGAAACGCCGGGTGTCAATTCCATTGGGGGCAACGGTGAAACGTCGAGGTTCGATTCGGAACATGTGGCTGATATGATCACGGGCGGTACAGGATACAGTGATGATGCGTTTTAATGTGGGAGCCACCTGCTTTTGCATTCTGATGAAGCTGTACCAGCGCATCTGTTTTAATTTGCCGCCCAGGGTCTTTTCGGCCCTTATGGCCAGCTTGCGGTCAACCATGATAGGGTGGTGGACGGTGGCCACCGTCGGCATTTTTTTGGCTATGGCCCATAACCCGTATGATAGGCTTTGATTGTCATGAATTACGTCATAACGTTGCCCGTGACGTTTTAAATAGCGCAATGCCCGCATGCCGAAGGTCAAGGGTTCAGGGAAACCCATGGTGCAAACACCAAGCCATTCAATCAGGTTGATTGGATCGGACAGTTCGGATAAGGCCGGCGTGCGGAAAAGGTTATTCGGGTTGTACAGATCAAGGCTGGGAAGGCGAATCAGCCTGACGTTGAAATCAAGCTCGGGGTAAGGGGGGCCCGAGACCACGTCAACCTGGTGCCCAAGTTCGGCCAGGGCTTTGCTGAGGTAGCGTATGTATACACCCTGGCCGCCACAGTGGGGATTGCCGCGGTAAGTGAGCAGGCAGATGCGCAAGTTTTCAGAATGATCTTTTCTCATATCCAGGTCCACGGGCCAGATAGAAAGCACCCCAATATATCCGGCAGGACCGGGTGGTCAAGCCAAAAAAAATAGGCAGGGCCTGGCAGGCCCTGCCCTTCAAGGTTAAGAATCAGAGTTACTCGACTAGTTCACCCTTGACGACTTTAAGTTCTACACTGGTCGGCTTGTCGCCCACCAGGGCGGTTTTGGAGGCGTCATATTCCAGGGTCGGGGCACTGACCGAACCGACTTCCAGGTCGGAAGCAACGGAAGTATCACTGACCTGACTCATGATCAGACTGGCCTCTGTAGCCTTGACCACGTATTCGTTGTTGCTGCTGTCGGTAAGGGTAAGCCCGCTGTCGGCGCTGTCCTTGAGATTGATAAGCGGCATCCATTGGTCTTCGTCAGGATCAAAAGCCCAAGGCACCTGGAGGGAGAATCCGTCGTATTCCAGGTTGAAGGTCTTGCCGTTATAAGTGGCGTCAGCATTCAAGTCGTAGTCTGTACTGTGGGTGTAGGTAAAGCGCAGGGGAGCATCGAAAGTTACATAGTCGCCGCTGGAATCCTGTACCAGGGTAAGCTTGTTCCACTCTTCGGTTCCAGTGGACCAGGAATAATAGATCTCCAGGGCGAAAGACTGGCCGGGGTCAGTCTGTATGCCGCCGGTATTTGCATTGTAATCTGCGGCAAGGACAAGGGGCATATAAAACTGACTTTCGCCTGTGGACACCACATCAGCGTTGCTGCCGTCTTTGAGCATAAGTTCGCTTATATCGTAGGTGTAATCAACCCAGGAACTGGTATTGAAATCATAATATTTCAGACTGAGATCGCTGGCGGGAAAGTCGTTGCTTCCCGGCATGACAGTTGTCTCCTGATGATAAGTAAGCTCTGTGTCCCCATCGAAACCGGTTGGCAGGGTCCCCAAAGGCAGCCAGGCCTGCAAGCTGTCACACCAGGCTCCTTCCCAATCGTTGCTGAAAGTTATTTCTGTACCTGCGCCGGTTTCGACTACCTGCCAGTTGGTGTTTTCACTGCGGATACCGACCTGGACAAACTTGTTGGTGTTTGCGTCGTAGGTAAAGACAATATCCTGGTTGTTGTCCCACTTGCTCATTTCGATTCCATCCAGCTTCGAAACGGCTATGGTGGCTCTGACATGCTTTTTCAGCTTGCCGGATTTTTGTACAATGGTGTAGATTGCACCGGTTTCTTCATGAGTTACTTCCACACCGTTTTCAACGGCGGCTTCGTCAGGAGCCCACAACCCGTAGTAGCCTACATAACCATGATAGGTGGTGCCACCGTTTTCTATCCTGATGGGAAATCCTGAATTAAGCTCCACTTTGGAGCCGTCGTCGGCGTTGAACAGCTTGTAAAGATGGACGTTGTAGGTCATGTCGTTTGTGTCACGGCTGTAGACGGTTTCGGTTCCGCCGTCATTAACTTTAAAATAGTTCTCATTATATGCGATCTGGTAAGTTGATTCGTCGAGATCTCCACTGTCCCAATCGGTTTCAGCTTCATAAACATAGGCATTGCCGGTGGACATATCGCTGCTGGCAAGGGCATTTACGTAATTATGCCATTGGTATTGATCGCCTTCGGCACTGTCTTCCACGAATTGAATCTGAATTTTGCCATTCTCACCGTCTCCGATGGACATGGCCATATGGAACAATTCTGCACCGGTGCTGCTGGTGCCCTTGAAATGTGCTTCCAGCTTGCCGTAAGGATATTCGATTCCCTGGTAGGTATCTCCGGCACCTGCGTAAACCTGAAAGTATCCCCTTATAAGCATGGGCTGGCCACCGGGCCCATCATCTTCGTTGACCCAGATTTTGACTATCATGGGGCTGTTATTATCAGTCCTGGATACATCAACCACCATTTCCATCAGTTGCTCGGTGGTGGTAGATGTGCCCGCGTTTCCGGTTTGGCTGGTCTGCTCATCACCGACCTGTTTTACCAGGGCCAGGTATGGTCCCTGGTTCAGGAACTGGGTGTAAGCCGTGTCTTTTACAACTCCCAGGATATCGTTCACCATGTCCAGGGCGTTGGTATCATCCACCCAGATATGTTTTGCCTCATTATAATAATCGGTACCGCTGGCGTTGTAAGTGGCCGGATCTGCGGCGGTTGACGAAAATCCGCGCAGGTTGGCCGCCCCGGAACTGGAACTGCTTGTGTCGGTGTTGGTAAGTTCAACCCGGCTTGGCAGGGAAAGTGCTGAAACAGTCCCGGTGCCGCCCCCACTGCTTGATCCTCCGCATGATACAAGCATGGCCAATCCCATGCAGGTTATCAGTACCAGCAATGCCGATAACCACTGGCTTGATCCGGGAGTGCGCTTTAGCATGCCTGGAAATACTTTAAAATTAAGGATGGATTTCTTGATTCTCATTGGTTCCTCCTGGCTTAGGGTTTAAAAACTTCGGATTTGCCTCCGGATTTTAGGAACGGATAACTTCTATATCGCCCGTACCCGCTAAAACTAAAGTGATTAAGCTGAGCCAAGAATCAGCAAAGGCTGTGCCGTTGCCCAGGTATAGGATCGATTGTGAAATTGGCTGTAAAAACAGTTGGTAATATTCCAGCGGAGGTTTTTTGACCTCAAAGGGCCTGGGATGGTTCGCGATTGCGAACATTAGATGTTCTGAAAAAAGAATTCTGCCTGCTGAACTTGTTGATCTGGCAATATGTCTGCGCAAAGGGTATAATTATAATTATTCGTAATGCATGGAGCCGGAGAATATTATATTGAATATTTCAAAGTTGCCGAAAAAAGTAACCATAGTTGAAGTAGGACCACGCGATGGCCTCCAGATGGAAGAGTCAATTGTTCCTACCTGGTTGAAAATCGAAATAATAAAGGAGTTGTCTGCTGCAGGTTTGCCGGTCATTCAGGCTACAGCTTTTGTTCATCCGGGCAAAGTTCCCCAAATGGCCGATGCCGAGCAGTTGTTGGCAAACATAGACCTGGAGGGTGCTACCCTGTTGTCCGCCCTGACATTGAACCTGGAAGGGGTTAAAAGGGCCTGTCGAACAGCAGTTGACCTGGTTGAGGTCTCCATTTCTGCCAGTGACACCCATGGCCGCAGGAATGCCGGTATGGATTTCAGGCAGGCCCTGGATCAGGTCGAGACAATGATTAAAACCGTCAGGGCAAATGGTCGCAATGTTCAGGCCAGTATCCAGTGTGCTTTTGGCTGTGTTTACGAAGGGCATATACCGGTCCAAAGGATAATTACTGCCGCCAAGGTGATGGTCGAGTCAGGAGCAGACGGACTTACTTTGGCTGATACAACCGGGATGGCCGATCCTGTACAGATAACCAAGGTTTTGGAAATGGTTGCCAGAATTGCCGGAAAAGTTCCGCTCACTCTCCATCTGCATGACACCCGTGGCCTTGGAATGGTAAATTTACTGACTGGCCTGGAAATGGGGATTGATCGTTTTGATACAGCTTTCGGCGGCCTGGGGGGGTGCCCTTTTGTTCCCGGGGCTGCAGGAAATGTGGCTACCGAAGATGTTGTAAATTTGCTTTCCCGGCTAGGGATCGAAACCGGCGTTGATATTAAAAAAGTTGCTCTTTGTTCCAAAAGGATTGCCGAATTCTTGGGCCGTTTTCCTCAGGGACGGCTTTGGCGGTTGCTTGCCCCTGGCGGGTAAAGGGGCAAAACAGTTTTCCCACTGTAATTTAAGTTCCCTTTTATGCTGCTCATTTTATGACCACATACTTCTTCCCGGCCGGTCCTTATCCTGATTTTTTAGTGATAAAGATTCAATCAAGTCGGCGGGCCAATTGCCGATAACTGTTTTGGCGGGCTGATACAAACCGATTGGCCAGTTTGTTTGTGGATTCCCCGGATATAATGATCCAGATTCCGATTGTTGGTTGAACAGAATTACCGACAGCATGAATTATCTACAACATTAACAATGGCGCTTGATGATGCAGGATTTGTCAAAAAAAGAAACTATACTGTTTGTTGATGATGAAGAGAGCATTCTTGACATTGCCAAAACCTATTTCGAAAGTCAGGGGTATCATGTCCTGACTGCCGCCAATGGTCAGGAAGCACTGGATATTCTTGAACAAAAAAAGATTGACTGTTGTTTTACCGATATAAACATGCCGGTGATGAATGGTATTGAGCTGGCCACCAGGGTGCATCAACTGGACAATACTTTGCCGGTCGTTGTCATGACCGGCTTTCCTTCCTTGGAAACCACCATTGAAACCTTGAAAAACGGGGTGGTAGATTTTCTGATAAAGCCGGTCAATCTGAGCCAAATGGAATTATCATTGCGACGTGTTTTACGGGAAAGACGCCTCTTTATTCAGAATTTACTGTTGGCCAAGGAAGTGGAGGGCAAAGCAAAGCTGGAAAAATTGAATCAGGAGTTGCTTGCAAGGATTGAAGAGCTGAATATTTTAAATCGGATTATGACTGACTTTACCAAGGTACGAGAAAGCGCAGGTGTATTTCAGCACGTGGTGAAGCTGGCGTGCGAAGTGGTCAATGCTGACCGGGCCTGCTTTTATGTTTTCAATGACGAGATACGCCATCCGGTGGCTATCGCGACTTTTCCGCAGAAAATCGAGCCGGACATTCAACAGGAACTGGAAAGCGGTAAATTGAAAACCATAGTCAATCATGCCATGCAGGATCACAACCCTGTACTTTTGGGAGGAAATGGCGACAAAGGAAGATTACCTGATGATATCTCATCCTACATGCTGGTTCCCATGAAAATCAGGGGGAAAATCTTTGGGGTTCTGGATGCAGCCGTCTGTTCTGGTCAGCGTTGTTTTAATGCCAAAGATGTAAATTACCTGGCTTTCATGGTCAACAAGGCAGCCTTTGCGATTGAAAACCTGGCTCTTTACGAAAACATTTACGATAATCTTCTGGCTACCTTATATGCTTTTGTAAAAGCGCTTGAAGCCCGTGATCCGTATACAGAACAACATTCTAACAGGGTAACCCGGATAGCATTGGCCCTTGCAGAGTCTCTGGAATGCAGCCAGGAAGAGATGGATATCCTGAATGTTGCCGGAAGGCTCCATGATATCGGGAAAATAGGTATCCGTGACTCAATCCTGTTGAAACCCGGCAGGTTGACCGAGGAAGAATACAACATTATTAAGCAACATCCTGTTATAGGGGCTGAAATAGTAGATCAGCTGGGATTGTGGAGCAGGGAGAAACAGATAATTCGTGCCCATCACGAACGTTATGACGGGAAAGGTTATCCTGATGGTCTTTGCGCAGAAGAGATACCGTTGCTGGCTCGAGTGCTCAGTGTTGCCGACGTGTTCGATGCCATTGCCTCCGATCGTGCTTACCGACGACGAATGGAAGAAAACAAAATACTGGAGATAATGTATGGCGGGGCGGGGACCCAGTTTGACCCCCGGATTATCGAGATTTTCAAAAACCTTTACGAAAAAGGCATTCTTAAACAAATCATTCAGGACCAGTCCATTCAGTCTTGTTCTGAAAACTGATTTATGCATATAATCGCCGCCATGATCCCATGGTATTCGGCTGTAAACGTGCGGCAGTGGGCAGCGCGGACTTTTTGTGCCCGTAATTATGTTCTTTTGGGTGTGGTTCTTTTATGCCTGTCCAGCGAAGCCTACTTTGGATGGATCGAAGTTGTTGTTGGTTCGTACCTGGCCGCCACCAATTCTCATCGCCCGGAGATTGGAACAGTCTGGCAGGGCAATCGCAAAATAGTTGCCGCCCGCAAAAGACTCGAGTCTCTGGCACCCAACCTGTCTTTGGCTGACAATCAGGAAAAATTCAGTTCCGGTTTTGCCCAAATTTTCAGAGAGGCCGCAAAAGGCAAGGGCGTTATGCTACCGGCCAGCAGTTTTATAAATCTCTATACTAAGCTGCCTTCCCAGATAGCTGCAGAGCTTATTTCTGCTTTCGAACTGCTGCAGCTTCAAACAGGCATGAAATGGGCTCGTATTTTTATCGAAAGTGTACCAGAAGGGATGGTTATATATTTCCTGAACGAAGAAAACCTGGTCCTGCGAAAATCATTTGTAAGGCAGTCTTTGCTGGAGGTCCTGGTCAAAGGACAGGCCCTGGTAGATGGCCGGCTGGAATCCATGAGCGATTTCAGAAAGACAATATACGCGGCAGAAGATTTTTTTGCCGGATTGTTACAACTTCCTGAAAAAGTAAGACATAAGGTTGTTGCCAGACCGTTTGAGCTGCTGACCTGGGGATCGAAACTCGAAAGGGTTGGTATTTCAAGTGAATCCACGGGGAGTGATGTCACCCTTGGTTTTGAAATCAGGACTAACGGCAAATTCCGGGTTATTTTGCTTCAGGCTGACAAGACAGCCGTTGAAAAAATCAGGCATATCCTGGGAAAGCCGGAGCGCAAATGACAGAAAGCTGAATGATCGCTGGGTTGAAAAATGAATAAGGGTTTCAAGTTGTTTCGTTATTTTACTACAATTATTGCGTTCCTGGCGGTTATTTCCGGTGTTGCTGCCCTGGCAGGTTTCATGCTCATATTTGCAGCTACAACGGACTTGCCCAAGGTCCCGGTACCTTTACGAAAGATCATCGAAACTCCGCCAACCGAAATTATGGCCGCCAATGGTCAGCGATTATGGGTTAGTGGGCCTGCTGTCTATGTGACCCTGGATCAGGTGACAAAAGACTTTATTAATGCCGTCTTGGCCACAGAAGACCATCATTTCTGGGAACATAGAGGTATCAATAAACTTCGAATTATCAAGGCCATGTGGATTAACCTTATGAGCAAGGGCTCAGCCCAGGGCGCTTCGACGATTACCCAACAGTTGGCCAAAAACCTTTTTTTTAATTTTGAAAAAACCTATTGGCGGAAATTCAGGGAATTGCTGGTGGCCCTGCAGATAGAGGCCCAGTTCACAAAGCGCCAGATTTTGGAAGCCTATATCAACCAGATTTCATTTGGGGCCGGGGCAAAAGGAGTTGAACAGGCCGCCCGTCATTTTTTCGGCAAAAGTGCCACAGATCTTAATCTGGCAGAAGCAGCCATGCTGGCAGGATTGCCGAAGTCACCGACCCGTTACAATCCTCTGCGCCATTTTGAACAGGCCAAAAGACGCCAGCAGGTTGTATTGCGCCGGATGGTGGCAGTCGGATATATAACTGAAACCCATGCCGAGCAGGCCCTCCAGCAACCATTGGAATTAAAATCAGGGCAAAACCCAGGAGTGCCGGCCGGGTATTTTGTTGACTGGGTCCTGCGTCTGCTTGAACAGCGTTATGGGGCTGAAGTGGTTTATCACGGTGGTTTGAAAGTAACTACCACACTGGATCCCAGGCTCCAGAAAGATGCCCAGGAATCCATCAGGCAGGGGCTTGAGGAGATTGAAACAAACCTTGGGCCGGCAGAGCGGGCAGATGACCGGCTCCAGGCAGCCCTGGTTGCTGTCCAGGCAAACTCAGGGGCTGTAAAAGCCATGGTAGGAGGTCGGGACTATCTTAAATCAGCTTTCAACCGTGCAGTTGATGCAAGGCGCCAACCCGGCTCGGCTTTCAAACCTTTTCTTTATTATGCCGCTCTGCAACGCCTGGATTTTGATCCGGCCACGGTTATGCTGGATCGCCCGGTGAAAATAGAAGTGGCCGGACAACCTGATTGGCAACCCCGTAATTTTGAACGCAGTTATCAAGGGCCGATGATCCTGAAGGAGGCCTTTGTATATTCTGTAAATACCATTGCAGCCCAGTTGGTTCAGAAAGTGGGGCCGGAAGCGGTGGTGGAAGTTGCCAGAGAATGCGGCATTAAAAGCAAACTGGAACCCGTTTACTCAGTGGCCCTTGGGACTTCTGAGGTTAGCCCCTTGGAAATGGCCGAGGCTTTTGCGACATTCGCCGGGGGAGGGATACACCCCAAACCTTTTTGTATCTGGAGGGTAGAAGACTCGTTTGGACGAGTTCTTGAAGAAGCTCTTGTAACCAGGGACAAGGTTCTCGATCCGGTTACTGCTTACCAGGTTGTGGATATGATGCAGGCGGTGGTGGATCGTGGTACTGGGCGGGTAGTCAGGAAAATTGGTTTTACCGGTCCGGCAGCCGGCAAAACTGGAACCACCAATGGTTTCCGTGATGCCTGGTTTATTGGCTTTACGCCTGGTCTGAGTGCAGCAGTCTGGGTGGGCTTTGACCATGGGTCAGCATTGAAAGACGTAAATGGATCGGGAATAACAGGAGGCAGGGCTGCTGCTCCAATCTGGGCCAATTTCATGCTCAAAGCTACCGAGGGTGAACCTGCGCGGCCTTTTTCTGTCCCGGACAAGATTAGTTTTGAAATCAGGGATCCGGCTACAGGTATACCCGTTGCTTCAGGTCAAAACAAGGGTGTACGTATAGCCATTGACAACAGGCGGTTGCCAGCTGTCGAAACCAATACATTGTACGACAGAGGGGAAAGGCCCAACGATGATCCGTGAAAGCTTGGGCAATCTGGCTTTGAGGATATGGGTGGCCGTGTTGGTTGCCATGCCCCTGGCAATGGTCGGAATTCCAATTGTTTATAAACAGGCCCTTGGTCAGAAAATGGTAATTCTTTCCGGCCTGATGGTTTGCGGCTGTTTCTTGGCGGTAAACTGGGCTTTGAATATTTTGGCCACTTTTTTTGTTCACCGCTTGGGGCGTGAAGCTGCTGTTTGGGAAAGGGCCGGCAGGACAAATGAGGCTCGGCGTGCCCTTGAGCTGGCTATGGCTGTTCTTGATGGATGGCTGCCCTCACCGGCTGTTAGAAAAAAATTGGGCTTCTGGCTTGGGGCCAGACTGGCCCGGTTTGTGTTGTCCCGACGGAATCCCAAGAGACAGGATTTGCAAAGTGTCATCAATTACCTGCGTTTTTGCCCGGGTGACAGGGACGCGGCTAAAGGTTTGCTTCGTTGGTGTGTTTCCAGTGGGCGTTGCCACCAACTGGATCCTGATCTTTTTACCCTGCTTGCCAGCCATTATCATGACGAACAGGAGATTCAGATTGCCCTGGCCGGGATTTTCTTAAAATCCGGGCGTACTGATTTTACTGCCCTTGGGACGTATAATAAATTGTTGCAGTCCAAGGGTCACCAGGCAGAAGAAATAATTATACAACTGGCCCACTGGTTCAGGCAAGTGCATCGCATTGATGAATTGGCCTTGGCGGCTTTCCTGGCCGTTGTTGAGAAAACAAGTGATTCCAAATTGTTTATTGAGCCAATTATCGCCTGCTTGAGGCAGGGCAAATTTTTGCCTCATGATTTACGCAGACAAGCGGAAAAAATTCTGGAAAAAATACCTGAAGCCAGGTCCCTGGTGCTTTCAAATAATTACCAGGTTTAAAAATCGGCTGAAAGCCACCTGCAGGCCGAACCGTTACCGCCGGCAGGATCGGAGTCGGCCGATTCCAGACCGCGTCCAGGCAAGTTATTTGCAGCAAAGCAGAATTACTTTCTTTTTGGGGCAATAGCAGTAGTATTATTGACGGCAGTGGGTGGGGCAATTTTGATGACCAGGCAGTATACACAACCAGAGGCCGGTCCAGTCATTGAAGAGCAGGGCTCGGCGCCCCAACAGGAGTCGGCCAGACATTTTACTATTCAAGTGGCTGCCTATTTGAAGGAAAAGGATGCCGCACGATACGTAAAGATGCTCCATGAAAAAGGACAGGATGCGTTTTATACACGTGCTGGCAAGGGAGCAAAAACGTGGTTCCAGGTAAAAATATCATCTTTCCCCACCAAGACAGAAGCTCAGGCCTTTGGCCGCAAACTAAAAAATAAAGGTATTATTGACGATTTCTACGTTGCTAATTATGATGCCTTATCAAAAAGGCGTTAACCTATAGTTTCGTGTTATATCAATTAAGTCGGTAGCTTTTTAAAAAAGCGGGTGTTTAAAGTTTTGGCAATTGCCGCTAAACTTTCGGTACTCATACAGAACAACCGTGTTGACCATGGCGATCCAGGTTTGGCTTTGCAGCCGGAATGCAGGAGCCTGGGAGTCACTTGCGACCGTGGTCGCTTGAAAACCTGGTTTGTACTTTTGGGGAAAATTCGGCATATCGATAAAATCCATTTTTTTCAGGTTGTATTTGCAAAGGACATGAAGCTGCCATGATGACTAAAATAATTGACCGGTGCCTGGCCCTGGATGCAAGAGCAACAGATGTCTATAACCTGTTGGCCGAGAAAGGAGGCGACAGGAATATCAGAAATTTCTGGTTGCAGATTGCCAAAAACAACGAGTTGCATTTGGTGTATTGGAATCAATTACGCACCTGGGCTGAGACCGGGTACCTGGATAATATTTTTGAAGATTCCGGAAAAGTCCTGGAAGACCTGGATACCCTGGAAACCAGGATTGATTCTTTGACCTCCCAGGCCAAACAGGTGGTTGATCTTGAAAAGGCTTTTGCCCTTGCTTTCAAACTGGAGTTTTACTTATTGCATCCTATTTTCGAACAGTTGTTGCAATACCAACAAAGCTTGGCAGAAAAGTCTCCTGAGACAGTCGGATATGATCGTCATGTAAACTTGCTGTTTGAAGGGCTTTACGAACATGACCTGGTCACAATGGAACTGGAATTGTTGGGAGAAACCCTCCACCGGCTGTGGCAGGAAAACCGGAAAATGGCCATTTTGAGCAATACTGATGAATTGACCGGTGTTTTGAATCGGAGGGGACTGTTCAATGCCATGCGCCATTTGGCGCATTTAACCCAACGCAACAGGAATACTGCCGGGGTGCTGATGATTGACATTGATCATTTCAAGCAGATAAACGATACTTGTGGTCATCAATATGGTGATCAGGTATTGCAATACGTTGCGGCCACAATCCGTGATAACATAAGAGCCTCGGATGTGATCGGGCGTTACGGGGGCGAAGAATTTTTGGTATTTCTTTCCACGGTGGACCCTGATGCCCTCAAGGACGTAGCAGAAAAAATAAGGCTTGCGGTAGCAAGTGGCGATGGTGTGGATCAGCCGGTTACAATCAGCATCGGCGGGGCTTCAGGCAGGATAGGCAAACATGTTGATCAAAGCCTGCAGTTATTAATTCAGGTGGCCGATAAAAATTTGTATCAGGCCAAAGCAGAGGGCCGGAACCGAATAAAAGTGTAAAAGTTCTTTTTTCTGATGATGGTTTTGTTGCAGATCCGGTGTCTATATCGGACAGGCTGGGTGTTTAAAACAAACCGGTGAAAAGTTATCCGTTTCCTGTTTCATTGCACTTTGCGATGAAATGGTTTGTCTGCATTAAATTTTCTGCAAAGGTGTCCTGGCTGGTCATGATAAAAAACATAAAAACAAAAGGAAGATACCATGGATAAAAAAGATGTTCTAGAAATCGCTGAAGGCCTGCGTTTGATAGAAGAAGGAGTAGAAAGAATACAGAGTGTAATGCGCGAAAAAAAAATAAGATCCATCAAGGATATCGCCGCTGAACTTATACCGTGTTTCAAGGAAGACGACGATTCCCTGACCGAAACGGTGATTCAGCACCTTGACAAGAAGAATTAAGCGGTATGTTTTCGGAAGATGCCGGTTTGATGGATAATCGTGCAGAGATTTTCAATAGACTCTTGAAAATCCTGTATACTGGTCATATCCAGGATCAATCAGGTTGCCATCCACATCCTTTCCGGAAAATTTGAATTCGATGTGAGAAGGATCAATGGTGCCGTCTGCTGTGGAATTTTGTGAAATTCTAAACCAGACAGTGGCCGCTCTTTTGATGGGATCGTAAAAAACGTCCGTAGGGTAAGGGGCGATATTGACCTCGGTGGTGGGTATAGACAGGCCATAATTGTAATCTCCGCCCATACCTTTGCCTGTTGCCCTTGATATGGACCAATTGAAACGATTCTCCACAGACTCCCTGTCCATTTCCTTGTCGAACTGGAAAATCATGCTGAAAGTCTGGGATGCACCAGAATTGGATAAATATTCGTCCAAAGCGGCCACGGTGGTTTTTGGAGGAAGGTAATACTTGAAGCTGCCTGTGGCCCAGGCAAAAAGCATTTTAGGTGCGGAAGCCCGGTTCATATACCCAGAGAGCAGGGCCGCCAGGGATGGTTCGCGGCGTTCCAGATCCTGTTTGATTTGACGGGCTTTGTCCATTTGCCCGGCATCGGCATAGGCATAGCCCATTTCAAGATAGGCATCGTAGAAATCTCTTTTTTTAGAGATGGCGCGATCGAACTGGGAGATTGCTTCGGTGTATTTTCCTTGTGCGCTGAAAGTCTGCCCAAGGCCAAAGTAACCATTGGGACTATCGGGGATTAGTTTGCTGACCTTGGTGAATTCGGTTTCAGCCGCATCGAATTTCTTTTGGGCCAAATAAGCCTGCCCCAGGGCGAAATGGCTGTTGGGGTCGCTGGGCATAATTCTGACCGCGTTGCGGTAAGCTTCCTCGGCTTCAACGTATTGCTGTTGACCAAAATACAGGTTGCCAAGATCAAGGTATAATTCGTCGCGATCCGGGTGAAGCTTGATGGCCTGCTGATATGTGTCGATGGCCTTGTCTACCTGGTCGAGTTTCTGGTACGACATAGCCAGATATTTGGAAGCCTGAATGGAATAACCTGAATATGGTGAGAGGCCGACGGCCCGCTTGAATTCTTTTGCGGCTTTTTTATAATCCTGTTTCATGTAAGAGTCTATGCCGCTGGAAAGAGCCTGGTTGGAAAGAGTCTCCAGGTTGGCGGATTGATTACTCAAAGCGGCAAACAAGGTATCGGTGGCATAAGAGCCATCAAACATATCGAACATTACAGCCTCCGTTGGCAAGTTCCGGCAACGCTTTTATCGGCTGTTTTTAGTGGTTCTTTAGATTTTTTTTAAACATAACATTATTGGAGGTGTAACCATGCTGAAACTAACCTGGTACAGCCACGCATGTATCCTGGTGGAAACTTCACAAACCCGTATTTTGGTGGATCCTTTTCTGTCCGGCAATCCATTGGCGCCGGTAAGGGAAGATGAAGTTGCCGCTGAAGTCATATTGGTTTCCCATGGCCATGGAGATCACCTGGGTGACACAGTCAGTATTTCCAAGCGTACCGGAGCCACCGTCATCAGCAATTTTGAGATTGCCAACTGGCTGCTGGATCAGGGAGTAGAAAACGTGCATCCCCAGCACATAGGTGGCGGATTTGATTATCCATGGGGACGGGTAAAACTAACAATAGCCCATCATGGCTCGGCCCTGCCTGACGGCAGTTACGGCGGCAACCCTTGTGGCTTTTTGCTCTATCTGGAAGGTAAAAAGATTTACCATGCATGTGACACAGGGCTTTTTTACGACATGAAACTGATAGGCGAAGAGGGTATTGATTTGGCTATTTTGCCTATTGGTGATAATTTCACCATGGGACCGGTAGATGCCCTGCGTGCAGTGAAACTGATCGAACCTGCAAAGGTTCTGCCTATTCACTATAATACTTTTGACGTTATCGCCCAGGACCCTGAAGACTGGAAAAATATGGTTGAGAAAGATACTGATGCCCAAGTGTCGGTCCTGGAACCGGGACAGAGCATAGAGCTTTAACGGCTTGTTGCAAAAAGCAGGGTCCGGGAAGACCCCGGGCCCTGTGTGTATTATGCTGGTTGGTTGAAACATAGGGGCGAGTTTATACGCTGAAGCGACCAACCATTTCTTTCAGCTGGCGGGCCAGGTCTGATAACTCTGAAGCCCGCAAATTAACCTGCCCGCTGCTGTTGGCCATTTCGGATGCTGCCTGTGTGACCTCGGCTATTTCATCAGCGATGGCTGTTGCGGTGTTTGAGTTTTCAGACACTTTCTCATTCACCTCACCGATTCCTTCGGATGCCTGGTTGACATTGCTGGCAATTTCCTTGGTGCTTACGGATTGTTCTTCGACCGCCGTAGCGATGGTGGAGACAATCTCGTTGACCTGATTTACTATTTCAGTAATATTGCCGATTTCGGTTACCGTACCTTCAGTCGAGCTTTGAATGCCCTCCACCCTTTGTTTTATTTCGCCCGTGGCTTCGGCTGTCTGACGGGCGAGCTCCTTGATTTCGTTGGCCACAACGGCAAAACCCTTACCCGCATCACCGGCCCGAGCAGCCTCAATGGTCGCATTAAGGGCCAACAGGTTGACCTGTTCTGAAATTTCAGTGATGGTTTCGATTACCTTGCCTATCTCCTGGGCGGCTTGCCCCAGTTCCGCCACCTGCTGGCTGGCACGACCAGTCTGGGAAACAGCTTCTGAGGTGATGGAACTGGCTTTTTCCGTGTTCTCTGCGATTTCGTTGATGACAGAGGTCATTTCCTCGGCGGCTGTAGCCACCATACCCATATTGGTTGCAGCTTCTTCCATGGCTGCGGCAACTGAATGGGTGTTGGAACTCATGGTGTCTGCCGATTGGGCAACATTGCTGGCCTTGGCTGAAGTCTGGTCGGCACTGCCTGACATATGTTCTGCGATTTCGGCCAGATCGCCCGAAGAGTCATCAAGTTGGTTCGACTTTTTCTTTACCTGTGCGATAATATTGCGCACATTGTCGACAAAGTGATTAAACCAGTAAGCCATTTCGCCGATTTCATCCTTGGATTTGACCTCCAGCTTGCGGGTAAGGTCTCCTTCGCCATCGGCTATGTCTTTCAGCATGCTGCTTGCTGAAACAATTCCATGGGCTATCTGGCGCGAAAAAATCGTAACCAGCACAGAGACAACAAGCAGGGCCGCAACCATGCTGGCAATTGTCCAGTTGAGCTGTTTGGCCAATTCGCTTTGCATGTCAGCCTGCTTGTCTGCAATGGCTTGGTTTACGTCATCCAGGTAGACTCCTGTGCCTACTATCCATCCCCACTTATCGAACAGTTTGACATATGACAGTTTGGGGACCGGTTTATCGAAATCGGGCTTTGGCCACAGGTAATCGACGAAACCAGCGCCGTTTTCCTTGCAGACCCTGACAAATTCCCTGAAAAAGTACTTTCCGTTGGAGTCTTTCATGTCTGAAAGATCTTTCCCGTTCAGGGAAGGTTTGATGGGATGCATGACCATCTGGTTATTGATGTCGTTGATCCAGAAATAGTCTTTTCCAAACCGGCCGAAACGCAGGGAGCCGATAGCCTCCATGGCGTCTTTTTTAAACTGCTTCTCGGCGGCCTCCAGGTAAACCCCGGTTCCAATGATCCAGTTCCAGGGCTTGAAGAGTTTGACGTAAGACAGCTTGGGGACCGGTTTGTCGAAACCGGGCTTGGGCCACAGGTAATCTACGGTGCCTTCACCTTTTTGCCGGCAGACTTTTACAAACTCCACGAAAAGCTTTTTGCCTTGGGGGTCTTTAAAGCTGGATAGATCCTTGCCATCCAAGGCAGGCTTGATGGGATGCATAACCATTCGAGGAAAGGTATCGTTGATCCACAGGTATCCTTTACCGTTATAACGCATGGCTTTTACGATGTTCATGGCATTTTGTTTTTTCTCAGCCGGACTCAGCCCAGTTCTGTTATAAACGCTTTCTACGGCTTTATAGGCTACCTCTACTATGCTTTTAAGCTGATTGTGGTAAACAGCCGCCACTTTGACCGGATCATGAGCTGCCTTGTATTTGGTTTCCAGGATGGCAAAAGTATTGCTGACCAGGTCTTTGAGCCTTTCCTTTTTTTCCTCCATCAATGTTCGCTGGATGGCTTCAATATCGGCCTGTCCTCTCTTTTTGAGGTTATGCAAGGAAATGAAGGTGGAGCATAAACC
>JALVQM010000163.1 GCA_027025615.1 Desulfobacteraceae bacterium
CCCGCCGTAAATTTCTTTCAGCCCTGTCCGGAGTATCAGACCCCGAAAAAAAACGAAAAATAATCGGCCGGGTATTCATGGAAGTTTTTGAGGCCGAGGCCAGGAAAATAAAAGGGGCAGAATTTCTGGCCCAAGGAACCCTTTACCCTGATGTAATAGAGTCCCAGTCTGCTTTTGGTGGACCTTCTGCGGTCATCAAATCCCACCATAATGTAGGCGGGCTTCCCAAGCGAATGAAACTCAAGCTGATTGAGCCGTTGAAATTTCTGTTCAAGGATGAGGTCCGCAAGCTTGGCAAAACCCTGGGCCTGGAAGATGACTTGGTATGGCGCCAGCCTTTCCCGGGTCCCGGACTGGCCATACGTGTAATTGGACAGTTGACCTCCAAACGCCTGGCGATCTTGAGGGAAGTTGACTCTATATTACTTGATGAAATAAGGGCGGCCGGATATTATAAAAGGTTATGGCAATCTTTTGCCGTCTTGTTACCCATAAAAAGTGTAGGCATAATGGGTGACAGCCGTACTTATGAAAACATCGTTGCCATACGGGCCGTAACCAGTAAAGACGCCATGACGGCTGATTGGGCCAGGCTGCCCCACAAGCTGCTGGCCCGAATTTCCAATCGGATAATAAACGAGGTGCGCGGCGTAAACCGTGTTGTATATGATATCAGCTCAAAGCCACCAAGTACCATAGAATGGGAATAAGATGATGAGAAGCAAAACAAGTGACGATGGTTTCAAGCTTGATATAGAACCGGAAGAAACTGAATCAGTCTATAAAGAAGAAATCAACGATCTGCGCCTAGAAAAGCTCAGCCAGCGGGTTACCCTGATTTCCATTCTAATTCCAATCATGATTGTAGTAATCCTGGCTGTGACCTATCTGGATATAAAAAAAAGAGTTATCAAGACTCAGTACACTGGGACCAGCAGTGTCCAGAGCCTGGCCAAGGAACTGGATTCGCGTTTTTCTTCATTGTCCCTACGCCAGGCTGAACTTGAATCGCGGCTGGATGCCATAACCAAGTCCAACGCCGCTTTACAGATTGCCCTGGATAAAAACAGCGGAAAACTGCGCAAAATGAACAAATCGATGGCAACGGCCAAGGCCCTTGCCAAACTTAATTCCAAATTTGATAAAGAGATCAAGGGAGTCCGATCGAGCTTAAACTCACTTGAAAATCAATACGCTACTCTATCAACTAGGATAAATGAAGAACTTGATGCGGTTGCAAAACAGATTCCGGGTCTGTCGGAACGGCTAAATTCAATGGACCAGTCGGTAAAGGCATTGGAAACAGGTAAAATATCAAAAGAAGACCTGGATTTGGCTATCAAACTCGAAGCTCTTAAAACAAAACAGGCCTTGCAAATTAAAATCGACGATCTTGCGTCAAAGCTGGAAAAAATTCAAACAAAAATTAATGTTCTCAACAGCAAGTTGAAAAGATTGCAGGGAACAGCTGCCACACGTTCAGGCAAGCCCGAAAAAAGCCCCTCCAAACCAAAACCCTCTAAACCCAAGCAAGACAGTGAGCCTGCAAAAAAAATAATCGAACAGGATATCAAACAGTAAGGCCGGACAGCCTCAAGCAGCTAATTTGGTTCTACCCGTCAGTGTTATCCGGTTATCTTGCGCTCTATTACCTTGATGTCGCTTGGCAGATCGACCTCTGGAGAATCATAGGGCGTTACTACCACCTTTATCCTGAAACCGTGTTCCATTGCCCGCAACTGTTCAAGTTTCTCCACCTGCTCAAGCTGCCCCTGAGGCAGCTTGGTAAACATTCCCAAAAACTTTCGTGTATAAGCATAGACGCCAAGGTGTTTATACGCCGGCGGTCTTTTCCTTCCGTCGCGGGCGAATGGAATCGAAGCTCGTGAAAAATACAGTGCAAATCCGTTGCGGTCCATGGTAACCTTGACATCTTTCGGGTTAGTATACTCCCCATCTTCTTTTATCCTGAATGCCAGGGTAGTCATGCCCAGGTCTGGATTATGCTTCAAGGGGTCCACAACCTGGTCAAGGGCCCGTGGATCTATAAGCGGTTGGTCTCCCTGGATATTGATTACGATATCCAGGGCATCGATGTTCAGATATGTTGCAGTTTCAGCAACCCGGTCTGTGCCGGAGCGGTTTTCAGAGCTGGTCATTATTGCCTGCCCTCCGAAACTCTCAACCGCCGTGGTGATTCGCTCATCGTCTGTGGCAACAACCACCCTGTCAACCAAGCTTGCACTGGCAACTCTCTGGTAGACGTGCTGAATCATGGGCTTGCCTTTGATCAAAGCCAGCGGTTTTCCTGGAAAGCGGCTGGAGCTATAGCGCGAAGGAATTACGGCAACAATTCTCATAACCACTCCTAAAAGAAAGTGAGGGGAAAATAAAATATTGGCTA
Source organism: Desulfobacteraceae bacterium (assembly GCA_027025615.1). Classification (GTDB taxonomy): domain Bacteria; phylum Desulfobacterota; class Desulfobacteria; order Desulfobacterales; family Desulfosarcinaceae; genus JALVQM01. The sequence goes on from JALVQM010000163.1 coordinate 2,405, forward strand.
CTTATCTCAGATTCCGGGGTACAAATTACATGGCAAGCCAATGTCATGTCAAGCCGGATGGTTTCCAGAGGTCACTCAGACAGGCATTGAACGTCGAATGGGCAGTTGGATTGTAAAAGTGGTTCCCTTCCCATTTTTAGACTCCACCTGGATTGTACCGTTGTATGCGTCAACCATTGTTTTTACACTGGCAAGTCCCAATCCTGTACCCTTATCGGCTGGCTTGGTGGTAAAACCGGATTCATATATGCGCTCCAGGTTTTTCTCATTAATCCCGCAGCCGCTATCCTTCACCCTGATCACAACACTGTGCCGGTTACCCGAGGTCTCCACCACCAAATGCTTTTTGGGACTGGTCTCCATTGCATCTATGGCATTGCTGATTAAATTGTCCAGTATCTGTTTTATCTGGGAGGAATTCGCAAGAATAGGAGCCAGACTTTCGGACAGTTTGATATCTTTTTGGATTTCATTGTTAAATAATGGATTAATCCGATAATATTCCAGTACTTGTCTGATTAATTGGTTCAAATTTACCGGTTCCAGATTAAACTGCATGTTCTGACGATCACGATCCAGAACACTGGAAATGATTCTTTTTAAATCCTGAGCGCTGTTTCTGGCAATCTGCACTGCTTTTTCCAGCTTGTTAAAATCAGAGGACTGATTGAGTATTAAATAGTCCATGAAATCCAGAGCACAAGACAGGCTTTGCAAGGGATTTCTAAGATTATGGACAAGCTGTGAAGCGTATTTCCCTATTTCGGCCTGACTTCTAGTTCTCAATAATTGCTGTGTTCTTTCTTCCACCTGGCGTTCCAACTGCAGGTTATGTTGTTCCAGACGGGACAATAGATGTTTTTTCTCCTCCTGTAACTTATATAACTCAAGGGCCTGGCGAACGATCACCCTCAATTCACGATTGTCCCATGGTTTTGTAATATACCGGTATATATCACCTTTATTTATAGCTTCGAGAATTGTCCCTGAATCGGAGTTTCCTGACAGGATTAGACGTATCGTATCAGGCCAGCGTTTCTTTACCATTTCCAGCAGATCCAGACCACCTATTTCCGGCATATGCAAATCGGTCACAAGCACACTTACCTGATTTTTTTTCAAACGACCCAGAGCATCATATCCTCCATTGGCAAATTCGACCTTGTATGGCTCATTGCGCACCAACCTTTGCAATGAACGCAAGATTTCTTTTTCATCGTCAACAAACATCACAGTATAACGTTTGCTCATAAATCCCAATCCTTCTGACTTGATTTCTTAGCAGCTGATCTTGTCTCTGAAAGTCAGCAACCCCCCTTGCCCCTTAAACCGGCCGGAAAGAGGGATCACCTCAATCATGTAATTGTCGTGTTCCAGGTTGCACTGGTCCTTGTTCAAACAATATCCGTTTTCTATTGTTTGTTTAATTTTGGCGCAAAGCTCTGCTGGAAAACATTCCTCAATTTCATTACCAACCAGGAAGTTATCACCACCCAAAACAGTTCTGGCTCGATTATTCATCAAAACGATCAATGAATCAGCACTGACACCCATAATAGCCAGTGGTAAATCTTCCAGAATGGCATGGGAAAGCTCCAGCGCCATGTTACGCAGCTCAAGCTCGATAGTTCTTTCCCGGACTAGTTCTTCCAGATGTTCGTTCATCTCTTTTAGCTTGCGATTTTGTTCGACAACTTTTTTGTCAAGCATGATATTTTCCTGAATCAACTCATATTGTTCCAGAGCTTTCCTTATTTCCAGTTTCAGGTTGTCGTCGTTCCAGGGTTTCAGGAAAAATTTATAAATGTGTCCCTTGTTGATAGATTCAGTTATGGCGTCAACATCCGTGTATCCGGTCAATATGATACGAATTGCGTCAGGATACTTTTCTTTGACCTTGGCTAGAAAATCAATACCATCAGTACCGGGCATCCTGTTGTCTGAAATTATAAGATGCACCTTATTGGTTCTTAATATTTTGAATGCTTCCCTGGCACTGGAGCTGGTGAACAATTGATAAGGCTCCTTGCGCAGCATACGCCGAAGAGAATTAAGTATATTCTCCTCGTCATCCACCAATAGTACCGTATGTTTTCCTGCTTTCATGACTGATCTCCGTTAATAAAAAATCTGCAGGCTGCTTCAATCTCATCCTTTATTTCGAAGAACCAATTTTTGCTGGTTCGAAATGCCTCCCACATTGCCGGTGGCAGAGATTTCAATACATATCGTTTGTCTTCACTACGCAAGTAAGATACCGGAAGTGGCATGTACATATTTACAATGGCATTTGCCAGAAATACAATGCATCCAAGTTCATCGTTGAGCAGTATGGATTTTGATGAATGATGTCTGCGAATTGCATCCACAAGTCTTTCAGGAAGACGCCATTTGCGGGCCAGGACTGCTCCAATAAGGCAGTGATCAATCAATGCAACTTTTTTTTCAGCCTCATGGTAAGGAAGCCCTTCGTCACGAAGATAGAACCATAATTTTTCAAAAGATTTGCCAAAATACTGGATTTGAATCAGCTTGCCCATATCATGCAGCAAACCGGCGGTAAAAGCATCCTCACGATTATCGATCTGGAAGTTGTCAGCCAGATATTTGCTGGTTACCGCAACCGCTGCTGAATGACGCCAGAATTCAACAACATCGAAGCCTTCATACTTTTTCCTTATATTCATGGAGTCTATTACAGACAATGAAACAATAGCATTGCGTACCGTATTGTAACCAAGCAATACAATTGCGTGAGAAATGTTGCCAACATTTGAACGAAAACCAAAAAATGCAGAATTAACCAACTTGAGAATCCTGGGAACCATAGATTGATCGTTTTTTAACAAGGCGGTGAGTTCTTCAATAGGTGTTTCGTAATCCTGAAGCATCCTGTTGACTTCCATGGCGATGGTCTGCAGGGTTGGTAAAGCCTCAACAGACTCCAATTTTTTTTGAATCTCTACCAGCTCCATCTTCAGTTTACCTCAGCATCTTGAAATATTTGGCCGTCAGCCACAGCCACCTTTATCTTTCCAGGTAACATCCCCCTTGAGGCAATCTTTGCAATGGCCTCAACGGCTGAGGATTTTAACCGAGTTTTCCTGGCAAGCAGCAGGCGTCCGTCCTTGAGGCGTAAATCTTCCATTAGCACCATACCTTCAGTCAACTTTCCGGTTTTAATAATACAGGTTGGTGCGAATTTCCGATTCTCGCTTATTTTTTTTAACAAAACATTAACAACATCTGAATCGTATTTACGGCCTACATCCTTGAGCAATATTTGTTGGGCTGCATCCTGGACAACTTGATCAGGATCGTCATCCAAGGTAAATGACTTCCATGTTGATTGATCAAAATTATACTTTATTTTCGAAATCAGCTTGTTAATCTCACGTGGCCAAGTATCAACTACTCTGCAGTAATCAGAAACAGGTAAAATTATCCGGGCGCCAAGCGGTATTTGTTCTCCCCGCAGACAGTTTGGAAAACCTGTGCCGTTATAGG
>JALVQM010000164.1 GCA_027025615.1 Desulfobacteraceae bacterium
CTCCGCCATATTTCATGAAAGAGATTAGAAAGTCATACAACAATAACGCTGCAAACGTGCCGGCAAAGATAGCCCAATCAAGATTCCCGGATGCGATGGAGCTGAATCCGCCCCAGACCTTTGCGGGGGTTTTCCAAGTCATGGACTATCTACGCATGAAATACGCTCCGAATGTCAGGATGGGATATACCATCAAGGAGTGGGGAAGCCAGGGGTTGAGCGATACAGAACCGGCTGGTGGCTGGGAGAGCGACCCTGAACTTCAAAAAATGGCCGACGAAATCAACTCGCTGGGCACGTGTTTTGAATATCTTGGGTTCAATTTCAATCCCAGCGGTGCAGGTGGTAAAAGGGACGATGCTGTCTACAAGGTGCGGGCAAGGTATTTTGGAACGGTAGCGAAAAAGCTTCTCAAAAGAGGTGGCACCACGCCTGCCGGAACAAGAGCGTGGATATGGAAAAGCAGCCTCTGGTCCAACCATCCATCTTTCTATTTCAGAAATATCGATTTTCTGGTCAATGAAGCCAATATAGCCGGAATGACTCTTGGCCACGGCAATGATTGGTCGGGACATGCGCTGGATGACTATACAGCTCCTGCAGAAGACTGGCCATTGAAAAGCTGGATAAAGGAGTATTACACCGGACAGAGCCAAAACGTCTCTCCTGAAGGTACCATCGGAAAAATTTATTTGCCGTAGAAGGGTAAACGTCATGCTTTTTCCGGATTCCTGTCATAAAAAAACAGGAAGCGGAACGTAGTGAAGACTCAGGATTGGTTTTTCAAAAAAAACTGAAAATCAACAAATTACGTTAAAAACAACCCTAACCTTATTTTCGGATAAACCAGCATGGCTGGACCAGATTGACCGGCCTAACTAACAATGAAAATCTCCTGCTCCGGCATGGGCAGCCATGCCCTCTATGGGCGATTTTCGGATAAACCTGTTGAAGGAGTTTATTATTATGAATTGTTGGAATCGACATATTGTATTCGGTTTGTTGTCGTCCGCCATTATTTTTTTGTCAATCAATTTTGCTTGTGCAGCTTCTGAGTCTGCAGGTGATGAACAGTATTGCAGAAAGGGCGTTGTTTATTCCATTGCCAAAAACAGGATAGTCATTGATGACATACTTTTTGAGCTTGATGGGCTCAATAATTCCAAGGATGGATATCACGAGAAAATCGATCTTGCCGGTGTTAAAGTTGGTGACCATGTAATGTACTGTATGGCAGAGAATAGCGACTATCTGACGGCATTGAAGCGTACCGGTGAAACTGAAACAGGGGAGTTCTTCGGAAACCAAGGAAGAATCCAGGAAAAAACACTGGAAAGAGCACGGAAAAGAGACAAACCATCGCAATCCGGCAATACTATCCACCTCGAAAATGGTGTATGGAAAAATTGATGGCGTCGTAAAAACTTCGATCTACTGTGTCGTATGTTCCGGGGTGATTTACAACATACTACCTGTATAGTTGAGATCCGCCCCGGAACACTACTCCTCAGAGGTCAGGCTTACCTGTATATCTTTGTCTGTACTTAGCCATCTTTAATTCGCTCTTTCAGCCCGAAAGCTTGATTTAAGGTTGATTTCTTCTTCTGGAAAAGAGTAGGTCTCCTCGATTTTATTTAAAGAGCATTTTTGTGGTAACGGATCATCTCTTGTATTTTGTATACATTCATAAATCTGAACCTTTTGTTCTGTTCTGCAGATAAGTATTTTTCCCTTGACATACCTCCCCTTGAGTCTTTATATATTGACGTTTACTGAATGCTGGTTCAGTCGTTTTCCTACGTTAATTTACAGGAATCATGGGCCGGTTTTTTTGTTGGTGGTTATTTCGT
>JALVQM010000165.1 GCA_027025615.1 Desulfobacteraceae bacterium
ACTGGAAAAAATTCAGCCCTGACCAGAAAAAGCGTTTTTCAGAGGTGTTTGCCGAATTTCTGGGAAATACCTATATCGACAAGATTCAAAGCGAGTACAACAACGAACGGATCGTTTACGTCGGCCAGGTTGCCAAGGGTAAAAAAGCCCTTGTCAAAACCAAGATTCTGCGAGGCGAATCCCTGGAAATCCCCATTGCTTACAGGATGAAAAAAATCAACGGGCAGTGGAAAGTATACGACATCCTGGTTGAAAACGGGGTCAGCCTGATAAAAAACTACCGGATTCAATTTTCTGAAATACTAAAGAAAAACACACCTGAATACCTTATCAAGCGCCTTGAAAAAAAACTTGCTGAACAGGAAAAAAAGCGTGCTGACAAGGCTAAGAAGTAAACTTGTCCTTATCTGCCTGGTTTGTCTTTGGGCTCTGACCGGGCTGTCCGGCTGCTCTTCCATGCCCCGGGATGGAGACCGGCCTTCGCCCAAGGCCGTATCCTGGCCCAAACCTGGAGAGGCCTATAATTCCAACCAGGACGAGGACGACCGCTACTATGTGAGGCGTGCCGTTGACAGGCAGGAGCTGTCCGTCGACGAACTTGAAGATGAGCTGGACGATGAGCTGGAAGAAGAGGAGCTTACCATTGCTGACCCCCTGGAAGGATTCAACAGGGTCATGTTCCAGTTCAACGACAAGCTTTATTCTTGGATTCTGCGGCCAGCCCTGAAAGGTTACCGCGCCGTAATTCCCGAAATTATAAGAAGAGGAGTGAAAAATTTTTTCATTAACCTGTCAACACCCATCAGACTGGCCAACTGCCTGTTGCAGGGGAAAGGCAAAGCCGCCGAGGCCGAATTTGCCCGCTTTCTGGCCAACACTACAATCGGGGTGCTGGGCTTCGGCAACCCGGCCAAAGACTACCCTGAACTGAACCCCGAAAGCGAGGACACAGGTCAAACCCTGGGGCGTTGGGGTATCGGTGAAGGATTCTACCTTGTCCTGCCCGTGCTTGGCCCTTCCAGCCTGCGGGATTCGGTAGGATTGATAGGCGATTTTTATCTAAATCCCTTGTCCTATGTCACACCCTCCAGAGACCAGTGGGCTTTGAAAGGCTACCGTGACTTTAACCGGTTGTCTTTTCACATTGGTGACTACGAAGCCCTAAAGGAAGCCTCTTTCGATCCTTACCTGGCCATGCGCAACGGCTATATTCAACTACGCAGGTCCCGTATCAAAAAGTAGGTTCCTGTCCTTTTTTCAGGCCGGGGGGGAAACAGAAGGGAAACGACTCAAATCGGTATGGGGAATGAACTTGGCTGCCGAAAACCTGTTCATAAACTCCTGGTTTACGTTTAGTTCCAGGTAGGTAATCCGATCGCGAATACGTGCCACTTCCCGTACAACTCCCCGCGAACGTAATGCCCGGGTTGCTCCTTCCAGGCTGCTGTTGCCCAATGACCGATAACAGACAAGAGGCAGGTCCGGCAGCATACCGATGCTGATCGCCGAGCGTGGGTCGATGAAGGCTCCAAAAGTACCAGCCACGTAAAAGCGTTCCAGCTCGTCCAAACCCATACCGACTGTAGAGCAAATTGTCTCCAAAATCGTATACATAGCTGCTTTGGACCTTATCAAGCTATCAAGATCGGACTGGCTTATCACAAGATCGTGACCTGTACCGGAGTCTGAAGCCGGAACAATTATAAGACTAGCAATGCCTTGGCGCCGGTGAATCAGATCTCCACAGGCATCAGGTTGAAGCTTGCCCCTTATATCTATCATGCCTGCCATAAACAGCTGAGCCGCCAGATCAATCAGGCCCGATCCACAAATACCCACAGGCGGGAGTT
>JALVQM010000166.1 GCA_027025615.1 Desulfobacteraceae bacterium
CCGGATGTGGCCATGTTTTCTGGGTCCTGCAACCGTCAAAACTCGACATCATTACTTATTACAGCAAAAAGGTATATCAGCAGCCGGCAATGGCCTACATGGTCATTGATGATTCGGAGGGAGTCCCGTTCACCCTGGATTTTGCATATCCTTTTGTCCGTGACAAAATAGTCATGATGGGATTTGGCGATATTTGCCTTGGTCCTCTGGATGCCTTTAACCAGGCAGAAAGGACATTGCACAAAACAGGTGCGGATGTCGCGCTCGGTCTTTTTCCGATTCACGATCCGGATACACGGCAACGCAGTGACATGGTCGAAATTACCAGTGGTCAAAAAATAAGCAAAATCCAGGTTAAACCCTCGAAAACAGATTTGAGTCTTAGTTGGGCTTTGGCGGTATGGCGACCTTCCTTTACAGACTTCATGCACCGCAAGCTGCAAAGGTTGCCAAAAAAGGACGGCTCTGTTTCAAGAGCGGAAATACACCTTGGAAATATATTCCAACAAGCCATTGAAGATGGGCTCACGTTGGTGGGCCATAGCTTTGACCATGATACCTTTCTTGATCTTGGCACCCCTGAAAGCTGGTATGCAGCAACCGTCAGAGGAGTCACGCCCTGGGGGGCCAAAAAGCACGGGCCTGGCGGGCAGTCTGTTCAGGAGCCACAAAAGTAGCCATGTCGCCCAACATCAATTCGTAACCTGTAAAATCACTGCGCACCCAGGGAGCATAGTTAGCCCTTACCTTCAACGAAACCCTCAGCTCCAAACGGCTGGAGGGCTTTTCGACAGCAAGCAAACCAAGGTTGTAAGCATTGCGGTTGAGCTTACGAAAGAACCGCTGGGCACACAGAACTCCCTGGGCAAGTTCCTGCCAGCGCTCATGCTCTATGCCGCAAATGGAATTACGGCCCGGCAAAATGGCCCAAAGCTCAAAAAAACCTTCCGGGGCAAAGGCTGTCAACCAGTGCCATTGACCCGTGCAGCTTATGTAACGCTGGCCTGCCCTGATTTCATGTTCGAGGTAGGTTGCAAAAATTCCCTTGCCTGTTGCCGAGTAAAATTTTTCCGCCCGTTTCTCCAGAAATCGATGATGATTGGACGCTACCCGGTCGGCATGAACCTGTAGATGTGGATGTACAAGGGAACCTCCTGCAGCAGGAAGATGATTCTGGGTAACAGCCACGTAAACAGCTTCCCTGTCTTTTGCCAGCACTTTCTGCAGGTATTTGCAACAGTTGATAAAACTGTTTGCATAAGTATTTTCGTCGGCAGTTCCTATTTCCACGAAATGCTGCTCGTCGAAAAGGCTTACAGCGGAATAGGCACCATACGGAAACAGGTTGGGAAAAAGAACCGAGCTGCCTTGACGTTGGCGGCCTTCAGGCAACAGGCTGGAGATGGCCCTGGGAGTCGCTCCCTCAAGCTGCCGGGGACAGAAGGGACAATTAACTGTATCATCTGCGGTCGGCGGCCTGGGAGGGAAATCATCCGTGGAAGCTTCTTTTTCCAGGCTTCGGCTGAAAGTAATCCTGCAACTTCGCCCGGTAACAGGATCCTTCCTTATTTCAATCGGCCTTTCAATTGTTTTTCCCCGGGTGTCCACAATCCGGGCAACAATGTTTTTCGAGGAAAAGATCAGATCCATGGGGTTAACCTCCACCCTATTATCCAACTTCCTTGTATATCGATAATTTTAAGTTTGGTAGCACAGGGTAAGCCAAAGGCCAAAGTATTTTCCGCAAAAAGCATAGAAAATACCGTTTACCGGGACATCTTAACATACAGATTATCTATTTTACTTATATATATTTTCCATTTATACATCTGTTCAACCTGGGTTTGTCCAAGCAGCAAAACAGTAACCAACACATTTGGTAATTTTATAAACAGGTTGATGTTCATATGGGTTGGATTAACAAAAAATTTCCCGAGATTAAAAGCCTTATGGATTTTGGGGGACGCCTCGGCCTGGCACTGGTTTTCTTCTGGTCAGGAGCTGCCAAACTGTTTTCTCCAGTACAGTTCGCATCCACCATCAGCGACTTCGGGCTTTTACCGGACCAAATAACCATTGTGGCCGCTCTTGTAATCTCCGCCCTGGAAGTATTGCTGGCAATCGGGCTGCTGACTAATATACGCGGGGCAGTTGCCATGGCAGCCGGGGCAATAGTATTTTTTATAATCATAATAGGTTATGGAATGTTCATCGGCCTTGACATCGATTGTGGATGTTTTGGCCCAGGTAACCCTGAGTCAAGCCCCCATGGCGAGCTGCACTCTGCCTTATTGCGTGACCTGGCGCTTCTGGCCCTATCGCTTTTCATTATGGCAAACAGGGCGGTGGAAAATGGCAAATTAAAACCTGTAATAAACTTTTTTTCAAAACAACCCCGCTATTAACACGTTCTAATTCAGTAACAAGGAGGACAAATGCGTAAGCGTTTATTGCTGATTTTGTTGGTTATTCTGGTTGCAGCCGCACCTGCTTCGGGGTCCTTATTTAAAAATAAGTTCGAAAAAGAAATCGCCAATGAAACCTTGGCTGTAAAATTGGCTCGAGAAACAGTGCGGGGTGGATACAATTTAGTCACCGCCATGGAATTGAAAGCATGGCTCGACCAGAAAAAACCAATGCTGGTGATCGATACCATGCCGTATGAGTCAAGCTATAAGAAAGGACACATCCCTGGAGCCAAGCAATTTTTATTTCCGATTCAGGAAATGGAAAGCTGGGACAGAAATAAAACAGGCGGTAAAAGCCTTGAAGATTTCAAGGCCTTGCTGGGACCGGACAAACAGCGGACGATTGTTATATACTGCGGATTCGTAAAATGCGGTCGCAGTCACAACGGTGCCGGTTGGGCTGTCAAGCTGGGATACAAAAACGTATTCAGATTTCCGGGCGGCATTTTTGCCTGGAAAGGAGCAGGTTACAAAGTTGAAAAAATTGATAAAGGAAAATGATGGTCTCAATTAAAATTATGCCTGAATTTAAAATTGAACGCTCTTCCTGCTTTTTTGATTCCCATGACGAACACAGCCGAACAGTTAATGCCATTGGACGCAAGGCAGCCAACCTTTTTGCCAGCGGCCAGATGTGGTGTGCAGAAGCTGTATTCTACGTTCTGAACCGCAGTTTTGACGGTGGTCTGCCTCCTGAAACAGCCCAGCAACTGGGCTCCGGACTGGGCCAGGGCGTGGGTGGCAAAGGTTGCATTTGCGGAGCGCTGAACGGAGCAGCCATGGCGATTGGACTGTTATTGGGCAACCACAAACCTGGATGGTCAACCAACAAGCACGTCATGGAGCTTTGCGGCCAGCTCCATGACCGTTTTCGCAAAGCTTTCGGCGCGACCTGTTGTCGCACCCTTACCCGCTCGGTGGAGGAAGGCTCTCGCCAGCATATACATCGTTGCGCCATGCATACCGCCATGGCAGCTGCCACAGCGGCTGAAATCATCCTGGAACAAAAGCCGCAACTGGAAGAAAAAGTCGATTTTCCTTTCCTTGAAAGACTTGACGGCAGACTCTCTTCCGGCCTGAAAATTTTATCCGGCCTGTTACAGCCATAGGCGATGCTTTCGGATTAGGCCTTGCCCTCAGCTTTCGTCGGCATTATAACAATGCATGTAAATTAACAACAGCCATTGGATGATCTGAATTGGTCAATTTCCGCGACATACTGAAAAAACCGACCCTCCAGAGCCTGTCCAAAACGTGTGGCTGAGCAGCTAAAATCGACCCGGTCGGGCTCGGTACACTACTGGAAAACCTTGTACAGGCAGATGATCCCAATCTCCTGGTGGGTTACAACACAAGCGACGATGCCGGTGTATACCGCATCAGGGATGACTTGGCCCTGGTGGTAACGGCAGACTTTATAACCCCCCCGGTAAATGATCCTTTCATATACGGCCAGATAGCAGCCGCTAATGCCATCAGTGATATATACGCCATGGGAGGCCGACCGTTGCTTTGTCTCAACCTGGTTTGTTTCCCATCGCAACAGCTCCCTCCGGAACAGCTGCATAAAATCGTGGAAGGGGCCGCCCTGAAAATCAGTGAATCAGGAGCTGTGCTAGCCGGAGGACACTCAGTGGAAGACAGTGAGCCAAAATTCGGGCTGGCGGTAACAGGACTTGTACACCCGGATAAGGTATGGACCAATTCCGGGGCCTGCCCCGGTGACGTCCTGATCCTGACAAAACCTCTGGGAAGCGGCGTTTTATTCAACGCCAACCTCAAAAAGTGGGTATCACAGCAGGCCATGGAAGCCTGTATCAAGGTAACTTCGTCCTTAAACCGGAATGCGGCTATGACAATGGCCAATTTTGAAATTCATGCCGCCACCGATGTAACCGGTTTTGGCCTGGCCGGTCATGGGCTTGAAATGGCAAAAGGATCAGGGGTATGCCTTGAGATAGACATCAATGCACTGCCGGTTATGGACCAGGCATTGGAAATGTACCGCAAGGGAATGAATACGGGTGTCAACCCTTACAACCAACAACTTACCGAAAAATATACTATTTTAAACAGCCGGCTTCCGGACTGGCACCGCCAGATAATTTATGACCCCCAGACCAGTGGAGGATTACTGGCGGCCATACCGGCCGGACAGGCCGACCGTCTCCTGGCAGAGCTTGAATCCAACCAGGTTGCGGGTGCCAGGATAATCGGACGGGTAAGGGAAACATCGTCCGGTAAACACCTTGTTTTTAACTGACGGCCGGTACACCTGTTTTTAGAATTCTATGCCTTTTTGAGCCTTTACCCCGGACCGATAGTGGTGTTTGACTGCCTGCATTTCTGTTATCATATCGGCCGCTTTTAAAATCTGTTCCGGTGCTTGGCGACCGGTTATTACCAAGTGCAGTTCTCTTGGCTTGCGCCCTAAGACATCCATGAATTCATTCATGCTGATCATTTCATAGTTTAAAATGTAAGTAAATTCGTCAAGAATCACCATCTGGTAATCACCCTTGAAAATCACCTCTCTGGCAAACTTCCACGCCTCGGCCGCCGCCCGGGTATCTTTTTCAAGGTCTTTTGACTTTAAGGTAAAGCCCCTGCCCATTACGTAAAAATCAAGCAAATCTGAATAACGTTTAACCGCCTCCAGTTCCCCGTAACGCCAGGAACCCTTGATGAACTGGATAAAACAAACCCGCATGCCGTGCCCAACCGCCCTCATGGCCATCCCAAGGGCTGAAGTCGTTTTGCCCTTTCCGTCGCCGGTCAGTACCATCACAAGCCCCGTGGACATTGTTATACCTCCAGAAAAATAGTCTCCTGGACAATACTACATGTAAAACGGCAGCGCAAATATGTAGCTGTATGGGCTGCCCGGCGTCATGATATCCCCTTTTGTCGATAAATCATTAGAGTTTTTATGGCTTCTTACGCAATTTTCGCCCAAGGCCAATACTTTGACAAAAAACCGCTGAAGCGTTATAGACACCTTCATCCTCACTGATTTGGTCGGAAAGCAGTTGCAGGCATTTAACCTTGCTCAGCCTTTGATTAAAATCAAACTACAAGGAATAACTATGAATACCAACCACGAGCCGGACCTTGCAAACTTCCTGGCCAGATACGAGACAAAGACCCATAAAATGTCAATCAACGGAAAAGAGCTTACTTTTTTCGTACCACGGGATATAACCGACCTCATTGACATGGAAAATCCAATGAGGAACTTTCCACTCTGGGCCAAGGTATGGGAAGCCGCAATAGTCCTTTTGGATCACATGGCCAGGCTTAAGCCTTCCCCTGAACGACGGGTACTGGAAATCGGTGCCGGCCTTGGAACTGTGGGGATCACGGCTGCCAGCCTCGGCCACAGGGTAACCATTACCGAATACAACCCTGATGCCCTGGAATTTATCCGGGCCAACTGCCTGGCAAATGGTTGTAAAGATGTAGAGGTGCTTTACCTGGACTGGAACAACCCTATCCTTGACGGCAAATTCGACTTGATCATTGGATCTGAAGTAGTTTACAGGGAACAGGATATTGACAACCTGAAAAAACTTTTTGATCAGGCCTTGGCCCCTAATGGTCAGGTTGTGCTGGCCGAGCAACTCCGCAGCACAGGCATGAGTTTCTGGCAAAAAATGGCTCTTAGCTATTCCATCAAAGCTCGCCGGGTAAAATTGAGATCAGACGATACTCCTGTCCAGATCTCCATTTTTGAACTGAAACCATTGGGAAACAAGTCCTGACCGAGTGGAGTATTCCCATGGCAAGGGGTGAACAACTTTCCCGGCAGTGGAAAATCATCCAAACCCTGACCGGATCCCGGGCAGGCAAAACAGCCGGCGAACTGGCCGAAACATTGGGTTGTCATGTCCGTACCATCTATCGTGATCTCAACGCCTTGGAGTCAGGCGGATTTCCTCTTTACGTCGAAAAGAAAGAAGGCCAAAGCCGCTGGCATATTCTGGAGCAGGCACGTCACCAGGTCCCCCTGCCCCTTACCCTGACAGAGGCCATGGCCCTGTACTTCAGCAGGGATATGCTCAAATCCCTGGAAGGCACCATTTTCCACCAATCAATGACCACATTGATCGACAAACTTTCAGCCACCATGCCGGCCGAAGTACGTGATTATGTCCATCACAGCCTGGACCACCTCCACGTAAGTATCAAAAACCGCAAGCAGGCAGGTACCATCCAGCCCGACCTGCATCTTTTGCAGCAAGCCATAGCCGAACGGCAGGTTGTGGAAATGACCTATTATACCATGAGCCGGCGCAAGTCAGGCCGGAGACAGGTTGAGCCGTACCATATTTGGTTTTTTGACGGCACCTTCTACCTGATTGCATATTGTCGCCTGCGCAAGCAAATCCGGATTTTTGCCGTTGACCGGATGGACCAATTGAGCTTTATTCAGGAAACCTTCGAACCACCGGAAAATTTTGACCCGGCGGCCTGGATGATGTCCAGTTTCGGTGTATTCAAGGGAGAGCTCCATACGGTGGTTGTGGAATTTTCTCCCGGAGTCGCCGGATATATAGAAGAAAAAATCTGGCACCCTTCCCAGCAGATAGTTAAGAAAACCGATGGCCGCCTGGTCTTGACCCTCAAGGTTGCCGGCCTGGAAGAGATAAAGCATTGGCTTATGCAGTGGGGAGGGACCTTCAGGGTCATTGCCCCGCTGGCCCTGGCCCGGTTAATCCGTGAAGAAGCTGAAGCTATCTTGATCAAAAACCCTATAGAAGAAAAGGCTGACTGAAGATGCTCCTTGAATCAAAACTTCCAGATATCGGAATCACCATTTTCACCATCATGAGCAAGCTGGCTTCCGATACCGGAGCCATAAATTTATCTCAGGGCTTTCCGGATTTCGAAGTCGATCCCCGCTTGATCGAACTGGTGAACAAGCACATGTCGGCCGGCCGCAACCAGTACGCACCCATGCAGGGAGTAGCATCCCTGCGCCAGGCCCTGGCGGAAAAAACCAAAAAACTGTACGGCGCAACCATTGATCCCGACACCCAGATTACTGTGACCTCCGGTGCCACCGAGGCCTTGTTCAGTGCCATAACCGCGGTAGTTCAACCCCGGCAGCAGGTACTGGTAATTGAACCGGCTTTCGATTCATATGTACCTGCAATCCTTCTGAACCAGGGCGAACCGGTTTTCGTCAAGCTAACCTGGCCGGGCTACAAGATCGATTGGGACCGGGTGATTGACAGCATTACACCCAAAACCAGGGCCATAATCCTGAACTCGCCCCATAATCCAACCGGAACCGTCCTGGCAGACGAGGATATCGATGCCCTGAAAATGCTTGTCGAGCGCAATGACTTGATTATAATCAGCGACGAGGTTTATGAACACATAATTTTCGACACGATGATCCATCACAGCATGCTGCGCTATCCAGAACTTGCTGCCCGCAGTATGGTTATAAGTTCTTTTGGCAAAACCTACCATACCACGGGCTGGAAAATCGGCTATTGCATAGCCCCGCCGGAGTTGACCGTTGAATTCCAGAAGGTGCACCAGTTTCTCACCTTCTCTGCCAATACCCCTATTCAGCACGCTTATGCTGATATCATGCAGCATGAAGAACTTTACTTGAAACTTGGAGCCTTCTATCAGGAAAAACGGGACCTTTTCCTGGATCTGCTGTCCACTTCCCGCTTTAAACCCCTGGATTGCAAAGGAACCTATTTCATCATGCTGGATTATTCCGAAATAAGCCGGGAACCCGATACGGAATTTGCCCGCCGAATGACCCGTCAATACGGAGTTGCAGCTATACCTCCGTCTGTTTTTTACCATGACGACACAGACAACTCTGTTTTGCGTTTTTGTTTTGCCAAGAAAGACAAAACCCTGGAAAAGGCAGCTCGAAAATTATGCGCGATTTAACCGTAACCCTCATCCAAAGCGAACTTGTCTGGGAAGATATCGATGCTAACCTGAAGCTTTTCGATGCCAAAATAGATGCTCTCGAACAATTCGGCGACCTTATCGTTTTGCCTGAAATGTTTTCCACCGGTTTCAGCATGAACCCGGACGGTCTGGCTGAAACCATGGACGGACGGACGGTGTCATGGATAAGGGCCAAGGCTGAAGCCACGGGAGCCGACCTTGCCGGAAGCATCATGATCAGGGAAAGAGATGGATATTACAACCGCTTGGTTTGGGCAAAACCCAACGGCCGGATTAAAACATACGACAAGAAACATTTATTTCGTTACGCCGGGGAGCATGAAGTTTACCGGTCCGGGAACAAGCTTTTGACCGTTGGGCTTCATGGTTGGAAAATACGCCCCTTTATCTGTTACGATCTGCGTTTCCCACTTTGGACCCGTAACTTTGACAATGCCTACGATCTTGCTGTCTTCGTTGCCAACTGGCCCCAGCGCCGTGCTGCTCACTGGCGGGCATTGCTGATTGCCAGGGCCATCGAAAACCAGGCTTTCGTTATCGGGGTCAACCGCGTAGGCACTGATGGCAAGGGTTATTACCACAGCGGTGACTCAGCGGTCATATCTCCCACGGGGAAAATCATCTTCACCCGGAGCCACGCACCATGTACAAAAACCTTAACCTTGAAATATACGGAAATCACCGCCTACCGATCCGGTTTTCCGGCCTGGCAGGATGCAGACGGTAATCTGGCCAGACTGCCATAAGCCAGCCCCTTGCATACCTTCTTCCCAGTGCTTAAATTGATGCTGATTTTAAGGCTGCCCTGCCAGGGGTTGCATCCATTCGCTCCTGTCAATTTGTTCACCGGCCATCCGGCCGCATTTGCTGATGAAACAGAAAGCCTTAACCGGGCTTACACCAAGTAATAAAGGAGGGGCAAATGCGTATCGGTATAATCTCTACCTATCCGCCAATCGAATGCGGTATTGCCACCTATACCCAGTATCTCAGCGATGCTCTGCGCAGTTTGCAAAACGAAGTATATGTAGTTTCACATTTGGGTGGCAGCGGGCCACAGGTTTTCCCTGCATTTGACTATGATGATGGAGATCTTGCGGAAAAAGCCTTCAGGGTAATGGTCCGTCTTACACCTGACGTTGTGCACATTCAGCATGAGTTCGGGCTGTTTGGTAAACACCACGGTATTGCAGTTATTCCTCTTATAATGCAGTTCAGGATGGCAGATATACCTGTCGTTACGACTTTACATACTGTTTACCGGGAAATCTCACGTGAACATCAGGTTATAATCGAGTCGATTTGCACCAACAGCGACCGGGTTATAGTTCATGAACCATATCAGGTAAACAGCCTGCAAAAATATCTGCCTGACGGATTATCATGCAGGGTTGCCCAGATTCCCCATGGAGCCCGCCTGTTAGAACCGGTCAGCGAAGCCAAGCAAAGGCTCGGATTGCCGGGAGACAAGAAAATAATTCTTATTATCGGTTATTTCCGGCCTTCCAAAAACTTTGAACTTGTGGTTGACATATTCCCTGAAATTTTAAGTCGTTGCCCTGAAGCAGTGCTGGTTGTGGCCGGGAAGACACGTGGTACCGAACACAAAGCATATCGCAATTTTCTTTTCGATAAAATTGCCGGGTCTGAGGCAAAGGATAAAATTTATATAATTCGCGGCCAGCTTCCCCAGAATGTCTTTGATACCATTTTATCAGCCGCCAACGTGGTTGTGCTGCCCTATAACATCTCTTCCCAAAGCGGAATCATGGCCCATTGCTTTTCTTTCGGCAAGCCAATAGTAACAAGCAGCACGGAGGCCATGCGTCAAACACTGCAAAAAACAGGTACCGGTATAATCTGTGAAAATAATCATGATTATATTGATGCGATTGCCAGAATCCTGACAGATGATCAATTGGCAAAAAATCTGTCCCGTAAAGCCCGTGAATATGTAAAGAAAGAAATATCATGGCCGCAGGTGGCACAGCGCCATGTTGAACTTTACTCCTCTGTCATGGATATTCCCAGGATTGAGTCAAATATTATCCTTGTTGATTGAAAGGAGTACATGGTATGCGATATAATTTTTTCCCCTTTAAACGCCGGGATGACAACCCTATCCTGACCAAGGATGACATACCCTATTCCTGTAATACAGTTTTCAATGCTGCTGCTTGCAAAGTACAGGGGCAGTATATTCTTGTCCTGAGAATCGAAAATCAAACCGGTATTAGCCATTTAACATTGGCCCGGTCAGAGGATGGTTATAATTTTGCTATTGACCAGCATCCCTGGGTTACCCCTTCTGCCGATCCGCAATTCGAACCGTACGAACGTTATGGAATAGAAGATCCACGGGTAACATTTCTGGAAGGGGAATACTACATTACCTATACGGCTTTCGGTCCGTTCGGCCCACGGGTAGGAATTGCAAAAACAAGTGACTTTATCTCTTTTGAACGTATAAGCCTGGCAACCGAGGTTGACAACAAGGATGCGGTCCTGTTTCCTGAAAAAATAGGAAACTCTTACGTAATGCTGGATCGTCCGGCAGGACTTGGAAAAAGACAAGGCTCTATTTGGATCACCTATTCTCCAGACCTGATCCATTGGGGAAAAGCCCGGGCAATCCTGGCCCCGGAACCCGGATGGGCCAACTCAAGACTAGGCGCCTGTACGCCTCCTATTAAAACCGATAAAGGATGGCTGACCCTTTACCATGGCGTCAGGGAAACTGCTGGAGGCAAGTTGTACCGCATCGGGGCCCTGTTGCTTGATCTTGAACAACCGGAAATCGTTATCGGTTATTCTCCTCACTTCATCTTCGGTCCTGAAGAAATGTATGAAAGAATTGGAGACGTGCCTAATGTAATTTTCCCTTGCGGTTTGATCTGCGAAAACGACGGTACAATAAAAATGTACTACGGTGCAGCCGACACGTGTATTGCTTTGGCCGAAGCAAAACTTGAAGATCTTTTAAAAATCTGTCTGGAAAATCGCAGGGGCTAAATACAATAGAACATGCTGTTTAAAAACATCCGGACGCAGGCAAAGCAAGGTAAAGTCAAACGAAGATGCTGTTTTCATGCAACAAATGAGCGTTTTGAGAAGGATTATAACACCGTATGAGCAGGCGCAATAGTTTTTCAACAGGCTCTTACTGGCAACCAACCGTTTTTATTATTTTTTCTCAAGCAAAGTTGTAATGGGGGCATCAAACTGCGATATTCATCACGATTTCCACATATGCATACTTTTCTACCGGGGGTTGAGTAGAATCATTCTTTTTGACAATTGCCCCCCTAATAGATATATTTAGTTTAACTGCTGGCAATACCATTTTAACCAGCCCTCAGCCTCCAATTGAGACCTGAAATGCAGACTGGTCGTGCCTGCTTCAAACCCGTAATACTTAACAGGTTATTTAAAAAAGCAGCGAGCGGAGCTGAAACAAGACAAAAGAAGGTGAACAATAGACTCTATCCGGAAAATGATAATTATAACCAAGTTTTATCACAGCAATAAGCCTTATACGGCAGTTCTTTAGCAAAACCTCAAGTTATTACAGGTTTTGGACAAAAGCTTCAGCTCACAAATAAGTCTCAGCTTTTTGAACTTAACGCACATCCAGTCACCGATATTTTCATCTACTTCTGTTACGAAATCTGAAAATTCCCTGCTCTGAAAAGTTAAACGCCAGTCAGGCCGTAGAAAGGAGGACACTATGGATAAAAATTCATTGCTGGTCCCTGTGGATGGATCGACCCATTCCATGAAGGCTGTCGAATATGCAATCGACCTGGCCCGTATTCTTAAAAAACGAATAATTTTGCTCTATTGTCACAAGCCTTTTCCGGCGCTTCTGGGCGAACCATACTACCAAAAAGTCGTCAACAAAATCCTGGAATATTCCGAAGAAATGATGCAACCATATTGCGACAAACTTGAACAAAACGGAATCGATTTCATCACTCGTATACTGGAGGGCAATCCCGGCGAAAGGATCAGCGAAGTGGCCCAGCATGAAGACTGTGAGATGATAATAATGGGCAGCAGGGGACTTAGCGAATTAAAAGGCCTTATCCTGGGATCAGTAACCCATCGTGTACTTCATTCAGCCCATTGCCCCGTACTCGTTTTGAAAAATTGAAAATAAAAAAGCCACCCCTCAATGTCTGCGAGGGGTGGCGCTATTGTCTGGATTCATCAGCCAACAGGATGTCAATTACCTTCCACAACCGCCGCCACCGGAACCGCCTCCAGAGCCACCACCTTCTCCGCCACCGGGACCGCCTCCTTCTCCACCATGGCCCCCCATGGCACCCTGGTCTCCCATACCGCCGTGGTCACCCGAGACACTACCATGTCCCTGGCTGCTGTCACCATAGCCGCCCATGAAACCCTGGTGCGTTTCTCCCATTGTGTTATGTTCTCCCATGGTTGTATGTCCCATGTTTTCAGGCGACATGCCTGAATGTAAAGCATTGGCATATCTGGAAGCAAGGTTGTCGGGTTCCATGGAGGAATGTGAACACTGCTCAGAGAACGACGCACGCATACTGTGCATTTGCTGCGACATATAGCCCGCCTCCAGAGCTTTAGAAACCACATCGGCTGCATGGGCCGAGCTGACACCGTGACGCGCCATGTCCCTTGCGGTCATAACTGCTTCCATTGCAAGGGAATGCATCTGCGATGGTTGAGTATCATTTGTCTTGCTTTCCAGGTGCCCCATGATCTTGGCTGCATCCTGCTGGCTCATTCCAGCACTCAGACAGGCTGCTATAGCCATTCCCAAACGGCTTTGTTCACTTTGGTTTTTCGAAAGTCGTGACGCCTGCTGAAAGGCAAAGGAATAGCGTGACTGCACCTGATGCATGGCAGCCACTATCTTTTCAGGCTGGGCATGCTTAGCCATACCTTCAAATGCTTTACTGATGACAGGTTCAGGTGGCAAACCTTGCCGGCATGCGCTTATAACAACGTTTTGGGCCTTGACAATATCCTGATCATTGAAACGGGCACGAATCATGGACCTGGTCATTTCTACCGCTTTAGCCAATGGCACCCCGGCCTTGGCCATTGCCTGGGTATTGGTTTGCAGTTTAACTGACCATTGTCCGGGAATCTCGGAACCTGATTCAGTCGCATTAACCGGATTTACAATTAGCAACATCAGTAAAATTGGTAGTAAAATTTTCTTCATTTTTCTCCTCCGTTGTTTCCAGGTTTAACACTGAAAACGTACGGCCGGCGAAAAGGTTACAGTTTCAGGGCACAAAAATACAGTTTTTCCCTCCAAAATCATCTGTCTCCGCCAGCTGACAATCAGGAACATATATCTTCCCATCAACAATGTAAAAATAAGTAAACTCTTTTTCAGCCGACACCTCTACTACCCAGGTTGAAGAGCCACTTTGCCGTGCCTTGCGAAGTTTAAAGCTATCCAAAGAAGCAGCCAGCTGCACGTCCCGGGCATCCGGGATCTGCAGGAAAAGCTTTACAGAGCGATTTTCTTTCTGGATATAATGCACCGGTGTACAACCAAGAATGAATATGGCCGCAAACAGCATGCAAACAATTTTATTCATACATCCCTCTTGACTTCTATAATTGAATTCTGCCCCCCGAAATCGTCCAGCTCTCGAGTTGTAATTGTAGGATCGGGAATCAGGCGCTTATTTTCAATAACGTAATTATAGCGGTGCTCCCCCACAGGCAATTTCAAATTCAGCACCCAATAGCCGGATGAATCGACCTTTTGCATGGGTACGGGCCGCCAGTTCGTAAAACTACCCACTATGGAGGCGCTGTTGACACCCGGCAGGTAGACAACAAAACGGTGCGGCATTCCTGAAGAAGCCATCTTTACCGGGGCATGCATTCCAGGATAAATGAAAAGCAGGGCCACAACCAGCATGGCAGCCACCGCAACAGGTTGCAACCATCGCCAGCGGAAAACCCTGTGACGGGGAAGCTGGATGTCAGGAATACTTTTAACCATTTCCCCCCTGAGCAACTTCTCTTGTTTGAGCAAAACAATAGTCTGGCGTTTGAATTCATTATCGTCAGCAACCTGCTCTACAAATTGAATCTTTGTATCAAGATCCAATTCATCATCAATAAACATGCTGATCAGATAACCTTTCATAACCTGTCCTCTTCCAGATATTTTCTTAATCTTAAGCGGGCACGATGCACTTTGACTTTTACGTTTGCCTCGCTGATACCCAAAAGAATGGCAATCTGCCTGTAAGACATTGCCCCTTCTGCCACAAGGGCCAGGATTTCCCTCTGCGGATGATCAAGCTTTTGCATAGCTGCCAGAACAATTCGATATTGTTCCCTGACCATCAGGTGGTGTTCATGGTTGGTATTGGCCGGCACTTCTTGTTCCGGCAACGATACCTGCCTGGACTTGCGACGAAAATGATCCGACATCAAATTACGTGCAATCCTGAACAGCAGGGATTCATTGGGTTCATCATCTCCGTATCGCTCCAGGTACCGAGTAAAACTTTCCTGCATCAAATCCGCAGATAAATAATAATCACCGGTAACCTTCAACAGGTAACCGAAAAGTTTGCGTTTACAACCATTATAGAATGACTTGTAACAGTTCACGCTATCAATAACGTTCCAGGTTGCCAAAAGTTACACCTTTATTTCATTTTGGACATTTTTAAACAGGTGCAAGTTGGCCTCCAGGCCGGCTCCTGCCATCAGGTCTGCCATGGCCTGCTGGTAATGGATTGACTCAACTCCTCGGACAAGGTTGTATTTATTGATCAAGCCCAGGACAGCTACATTCTGCATACGGGCATCTTGCAACTCAGGTCTATGTACCCTAATCACCCTGGCGTTGAGCGTTCGTCCCAGATCATCGATTTGCCGGTTTTTAACAGTTTTCGCCTTGCCAAGTCGTACGTCGAGAGGTTGCCACACAGCGTCATAGTAAATAAGAGTTCCCTTTTCGCGCAACATTTCTGCCATGGCCCGCAAAGCCTCATGCCTCTCCAAGGCGATGACCAAATCTGCACAACCGCTTTGAATAAGCGGAGAATAAACAGCTTCGCCAATTCTTATTTGAGAAACCACAATTCCACCCCTCTGGGCCAGCCCATGGGTATCGACTGCCTTGACCATGAAGCCGGCATGATCAACAGCCCGTAATAAAATTTCACTCAGCATGCCGATACCCTGACCTCCAACACCGGTTAAAAATATATTAAAGACTGAAGCCATCATTGACTCTCCTTTTGTAAATGGCTGGTACCGCCCTCAACCGTCCTGTTTCCGCCTTCCACAGGACCGGGTGCATTTATTGCTGAACTGGGGCAGGTCTGCAGGCATGAACCATCTCCGATACACAAATCGGGATTGACCTTTACCGCGCCATTTGCATGACGAACAAAACTTGGACAACCAAAACGGGCGATACAAGTCTGTATCCGTTTGCATTTTTGCTGATCGATCACTACCTGGTAGGGCCGGTAGTTCGCCTGCTTGCGCCGCTGACGGGTAAACTTTAGCATACATGGATGCCTGGCAATTACCACTGCGAACTGATCAGTGGCAACGGCCTGTTCAACTGCCAGGCGCAGCTTTTCCTGCTGGTAACTATCTGTTTCGTATATATGTTTAATACCAAGGGCTTCCAGTATCTTGCGGATGGGAATTTTTTCTGTTGCCCGGTTGAAGTTTCGGCCCGAGGCGGCATGGTCCTGGTGTCCGGTCATGGCGGTAGTCCCGTTTTCCATAACGATCAAGGTCAATGGGTGCTGGTTGAAAATTGCATTTATAATACCCGGAAGACCGGCGTGAAAAAACGTGGAATCACCGATGAAGGCCACAACCTTGCGGGTTTTGTTGAAAAGTGACAATCCAGATCCGATCCCGGTGGAAGCCCCCATACACATTAACAACTGTCCCATTTCATAAGGGGGCAAAAACCCCAGTGTATGACAGCCGATATCGGCAACGGTTATGTCTGTATCAGCCAGTGCCTGCTTGATAGCGAAAAAAGCACTCCGGTGCCCGCACCCGGGGCACAACTGGGCGGGACGATGGGCTACCTCAAGAGGATATTCTTTTTTCGGCAACCCAACAATATCAGGCCAGACTTTATTTAAAACAATTCGTACCTTGTCCGGGGAATATTCTCCCATCCAGTCATCAAGATCGCGTTTGCCAACGATTTTCACTTTTAAACCCCGGTCAAAGGCCAGGGATTTTATTTCCGTTTCCAGTTCATTGTCCAGTTCCTCCAGGACTTTTACCTCCCGGTGGTTCTCAAGAAAAGAAGTTACAGTATCTGCCGCCAGGGGATAAGGCATTGCCAACTTCAGAATGTCGGGAGGCTTTGGAATATCTTTCACCACTTCCATTAAAGAATGAAACGGCAGGCCTGCTGTAATTACTCCCCTTGCCGGGTTGCCGTTATCCACAATTGTGTTGAGATCTTGAGATTCGGCCAGCTTCCTTGCTCGCGAAAGGTTTTCCAATGCCCGTTTTTTGAATGGAAAAACAAGTGCTGCCAATGGAATATAGGGGCCATTGGCCGGATCAAACGCGGGAGTATCATCCGGCACTGCGGGCCTCCAATGACCGAAGTTTACCTTTTGTTTAGCGTGGCATACGTGGGTCGTTAATCGCAAGATTACCGCCATACCGTTTGAACGGGCAAAGGCGGCAGCCTTCAAATAGAAATGATAAACCTCCCGGGGGTCTGCTGGTTCCAGAATTGGCGTATAGCTCATCCGGGCATAATGGCGATTATCCTGCTCATTCTGAGAGGAGTTCGCACCTGGATCATCCCCTAAAACAATCACCATTCCACCGGTAATATTCATCATGCTCAGCTGCACAAAAGTATCTGCCGCCACGTTTAGGCCGACACTTTTGAAAAACACCGTTGACAAGTGCCCATTTACCGCCGCCCCGTAAGCAACTTCGGTGGCAACCTTTTCATTGGTTGAAAACTCAAAATAAAAAGGCCTCTGCTCCGGCGGAATTGAGCCTATGGCAGTGGCTATTTCCGGCGTGGGCGACCCGGGGTAGGAGGTAACCACTCTTGTTCCTGACTCTATCATAGCCCTGACCAGAGCAGTGTTTCCCATTACCAACTCGGCAAACGGCTCCCGGGTCAGAAGCATGTCCTTCATTTTCTTCATCTTTCCCCCCTTTCGTGTCATTTGCCGCAGTAAACCCTGAACAAGCATAAACATTAAGCGACAACCGGAAAATCAGTCGTTCCCTGGTTTACCAATAATATAGCCGGAAAGATAAAAAGTAAGGGCTGACTCAAAAAAACAGGGGAACTACGGCATAGCCGTCGTCCCCCAAGGGTTGTAATTTAGAGAGTTTAATCAGGTTTTATCAGGCCGCCAAACGCAAGGCCTGCTCGGTTGCCTTGCGAATTTCATTTGGTGTAAAGGGCTTTGGCAAATAGTCTACAACACCCAACCTGGCTGCCTCCACCGCGGTTTCGATGCTGGCATAACCGGTTATCATGATAACTTTGGATTCGGGCCTGCGATTGCGAATCGTTTCCAACAGCTCGAGCCCTTTTACGCCGGGAATACGCAAATCCAATATTATCAACTGGTATGACTGGCTGTCCAGTTTAGCCAGGGCTTCATCCTTGGCCGTTGCCTGATCCACGACATATCCTTTTTTGGCCAGAATCTTTCGGATATTGTTGTTTACAGAAACTTCATCGTCAATCACCAGGATTTTGTATTCAGCCTGTCCTCCATCCAGTTTCCTGAACCTTTCGGTAGCAGATAACCGCTTGTTTTCGCTTTCATAACTGTCCTTCAGCTGCTCATAATATACCTGAACCACGCCATCGTGCTGCAGGATGCCCAGATAGTCTTTGCCGGTCACAGCTGCGACTTCATCGTATTGAAAAGGCATATCAGGGCTGATAAAGCGCTTGGCATCAAATCCTGTAGCAACCTTGGCTTTTTTCTTCTTGGCCAGACGCGGGCATTTCTCGGTTTTTATCCCGGCTTTACAGGTTGCCCCGAGCTTCTTGAAAATATCACAAACCTGGTTGCCCACAGCGCAAAAACCTTCAAGATCATCTGAAACCGTTATCTCCACTGCGGGTATATCTGATCGGCCAAGCTGGCGTGCATACTGTCTGCCGGTCACCTTTTCAACCTCGTAACTGTCAAAAGGCGAATCCACGTCTATCTTAGCCCTTTGTTCAAGTCGGGCCAGATTTTGCTTCAATTCTTCATAGGTGGGCACTACCACACCGTCTGAACGCATGTAAGTAATATACTCAGGACCGGTTACCGCAACGACCTCATCATATTCAAAAGGCTGATCAATACCTATTAATTTTTTGCTGTCGAAGGATTTTTTTCTTTTGCTGGATGCTGCTTTCTTCTTGGCCTTCTGAGGGCACTTGGCGTTTTTAACGCCGGCTTTACAGGTCGATCCAAGTTTTTTGAAAATATCGCAAACCATCTGGCCCACTTCACAAAACCCAGCCAGGGGTTGATCTGATTTTACCTCCACCACCGGCATATCCGAAGGACCAAGAGTTTTTGCGTAGGCTTCTCCTGTCTGCCTGGATACCTCTTCAATTTCAAAGGGAATATCAACATCGATTACGTCAATGGCCTCTCTTTCAGCCTCGGAAATTTTAGCTTCCACCAGTTTGCCTGCCAGGGCCTTTTCTACAGTTTCCCGTAATTCTGCAGGAGTAAAAGGTTTGGGAAGATAATCAAGTGCTCCCAAGCGTATGGTCTTCAGGGCAGTATCGGTCGAAGCAAAGGCGGTCATCATCACAACCTTGGTAAGGGGCCACTGCTTTTTTACCAGTTTGAGCAACTCCACCCCGTTCATACCGGGCATGACTATATCGGAAATCATAAGTGAAAAAGTTTCCTTGGCCATTTTTTCCAGAGCATCCTTGGCGCTCAGGGCATGGGTTACCTTGTAGTTATTCTTGCCGAGAATCTTTTCCACATTTTTGCAAATACCTACTTCGTCATCAATTACGATTATCTTAGCCGAATTCTCCATCATCGCTCCCTTCTAACTTCGTTGCTCAACAAGGCTGCGCCGGCAACTTCATATTTAACTTTTTTCAAATGTTTCAAGATTAATTTCATTACCAACCCTTTATCAAATAACGTGCCAATTGCTACAGACAATACATTTTGCTGTTTTTACAGGTAGTTATTTATAAAGGGCTTATGTGATTGCCCAGGAGGTGTATAATTTTATTATACACTTTCCATAACCGGAAGTGACCTATTTGCTGGATTAGATTTATTATACTTGGATTAAGCGTATAATATTACAGGGTGTTAACTGATTTGAGTATATTTTTTTTATACACTGTATATTGATTTTACGATCTTATCAGTGATGCCGTCTCCTAAAAGTAAGATTCAGGAATTGATGCCGAAACAATTCCCATTTTCCAAATAGGGGTTGGGTCCTTTCCAGGCCTTCGGTTTCTTTCTTACTCAGCGTAGGAGTTGAATCAATGTTACACACTGCTTTTTAGCAATATTTCTTCTATGTTGATCGCTATGAACAGCCATATCGACTCTGATTGTGTATTTATCGGCTTTACCTTTTTCCCGCTGAATATTCACAATGCAGGCGCCGCGCTGACGCCCGGCGCCTGAAACTCGTTGTGGCAGATCATTTCGGCTTGAAAGACATCAAGGGCTGGAAAATCATCACAAAGAACTATTATTTTATTCTTGTCGTAGGAACTATTCAGCCGTTCTTGCCTGGAAGACAAAATCCATATACGGATGTCACGTAAATTTATACTGTTAAAAGCTTTTCTTCATTTGTTAAAATTTCTGTCAAGGGAAGCCCCCAATACCTGACTTCAATGCCCAGTTCTTCCAACGTTTGGGTAACTTCCAATTGATCTGCACATGCTTTACAGGCGGTTACCAGCACACCTGCCTCCTGAGCCTCCCTGATCATTTCCTGAATATCCCTGTTTTCACCAACCAATTTTGCAGTTGCACCCCAAATGATAATGGTAACCTTCTCCCACCAACCTTGAAGGAGAGAATTGACTGCATACATAAACACCATTTTTTCTGCTGTAATAACATTATCATTGGTCCATAATAAATACAGGTGTGTTTTCTTGGATTCCATCAATCTCCCCCGATTCTTTGAGGTTACCGTGGCCAACTCATGCCGCTAAATACAAGGTTTTCTGTAAACTCAAGGGGATAGAGGTATGCCCCCATCAATACCTGGTTCAGCACCAGGGACTTAATTGACTTCATTTTATTATAAAAATATTTGCGCCACTCCATATTTTAAGAAATACCGTAACGTTTCATTTTACGCCACAGGGTTGTCCGATCCATTCCCAGTGCCCTGGCAGTTTTACCACGATGGCCTCCATGGTCTTTCAAAGCACAGCTGATTTTCCGGGCTTCACCATCCATCTGATTGCTTCCCCGTCCAGGCCTGTTAGCCGACTGTCTGCCTGTCTGCAGGTAGCCCGGCAAATGCTCAGGTCTGATTGTGCTGGAAGTACACAAAATCAATGCATGTTCAATAATGTTCTCCAGCTCCCTGATGTTGCCCGGGTAATCGAAGTTGAGCAGAATTTTCATTGCAGAGGCAGACACCTTCGGCAAGCGTCGTCCCTTAAGGGCGCACAGTTTACGCAATACGTGGCTTATCAACAATGGCAGATCCCCCCTGCGGGCCGTCAGGGGCGGCAATTCAATCCTTACAACGTTTAAACGATAGTATAGATCTTCACGAAACTGATGATCTGCTACAAGTTTATCCAGTTGGCGATTGGTAGCAGAAAGAATACGAACATCGACCTTCTTGGTACGATGACTTCCAAGAGGATAGAATTCCCGGTCTTCAATCACGCGCAGAAGTTTGGCCTGCAGGGCAAGTGGAAGGTCACCTATTTCATCCAAAAAAATTGTTCCGCCATGGGCTTCGTCAAAACGACCCGGCTTGTCCCTGTCTGCACCGGTGAAAGCGCCCTTTACGTAACCGAAAATTTCGGACTCGAGTAAGTTGTCAGGTATGGCAGCGCAATTAACTTTCACAAACGGTTTATGAGCCCTGTGACTGGAGGCGTGAATCACTTTTGCGAGCAAATCCTTTCCTGTTCCGGTCGGGCCTTCAATAAGAACGGTAGCATCACTGGATGAAACCATTGACACAATTTTAAATATCTTTTGCATGGCAGGACTCTTACCGATCATGTCCCGGAAGGTGTACCGGTTCTCCATGGCCTGGTGTAACTGATGCAGCAAGGTCAAGTCCCGGAAAGTGGCAAGACCACCAATGGTTACACCTTTCTCGTTGCGCAGGGCCATGTAACGAATCTGGATTGGAATGGCGGCTCCCTTTTCGTCTATTATGCTTCCATGCTGGCTTTGTCTTGACTTTCCATCTTTAATGGTTTTCTGCAAAAGACGCAGGTCATCTGCCTGAGGTTTTTCAAAAAGCACGGCGCATGATCGACCAAGGAGGCGTTTGCGGTTGTAACCGGTAATCTGCTCTGCGGCTGTGTTAAAAAAAGTTATCAATCCTCCACGGTTAACCGTAAAAACGCCGATGTCCAGGCTGTCAAGAATGTTTTTCAGTTTGCTTTCTTCGTGATGAAGGCGTTCGATTAGATCCGATATGGGGGAATGATCCTGCAAGATTGTCAAACATCCGGCCAGGTTACCATTGTCATCATAAATTGGAGTGGCCAATCTGGTTATCCAATAGGTGACCTCGTGTTCATCAGTAACCGCGACGTCAGGTTCTACAACCGTCGTGTCACCAGAATTTGCAAGCACGCAACGGCTGAGGCAGGGCACACCGGTAAATATCTCACGACAATCACGCCCCACCACTTCGCCGGCCTGCATCCCTATCAAACCCTGGGCGTTCAAGTTAATGTCAATTATGGAATGCTCCCGGTCAACGGTAAAAGCGCCAATGGTCAGCTCATCGAGTACTTCCAGCCACTGACCACACTTAAGCATGGCTGAGGATGATTTTTCAGTGAAATTTTTCAACATTATCTTTCAGCTTTCATGGACAGGGAGTTTGATTACAAACTTAGTCCCTTGACCGACCTTGCTCATGACGTCAATGCTCCCTCCATGATTGGCGATTATACCATAGGTTATCGCCAGCCCGAGTCCAAGGCCGTTGCCTTCTTGCTTGGTGGTAAAAAACGGTTCAAAAATATGGTCCAGGTGCTCAGAATCGATTCCTGTTCCCGTATCTTCCACAGCTATACAGATATTGTTACTTGCATTGTCCTGAGAGGCGGCAATGATAATTTTACCACCTTGTTCCATGGCGTCAATAGCGTTGAAAACTAGGTTGATCACGCATTGCTGCAATTGGTTGGCGTCACCGTATACAGGTGGAAGGTTGCCCCCGAAATCAGTATCCAGTTCAATCTTTGACAGCTCCAAGCGATGCCGGCTCAACAGCAGGCACTGTTCGAGCAATTCAGCCACATTGACTTTTTCTTTATGGATATCAGACTTTCGTGAAAAGGTGAGCAGGCCAGAAACTATTTCAGCACACCTGGCCGTTTCCTTTTCAACTATTTCAAGATAGCGTTTAAATTTTTGCCCCTGTCCTGAACCGTCTGGCTGGCGTCCCAAAATTTTCAACATCAAACGGACATAATTGAGAATGGCTGAAAGGGGATTGTTGATTTCATGGGCTACACTTGCGGCCAATCTGCCAAGAGAAAGCATCTTGTCTTGATGAAGCAACCGGGCCTGATCCGCCATTTCCTGCTGGAGACGATGTATCACCCTCAAGTCACGAACAAAACAGACCATACCCTGGGGCTGCTGTTCATCTTTGATATGACTCATGGATAGTTGGACGGGGACAGGATGGCCGGAACGATCCAGCATCCAGGTATCGTACAATAAAAGTCGATCGACTCCGCCGTACTTTTGACCGGCGAGATCACGGCGCAAGCGTTTTTCTTCTTCGGAGCTGAAAAAATCAGACAGGTGCATGTGGCTTATCGCCTGGCTACGTGAATAACCCAACAATGCCTCAATGCTTGCGTTAAAAGTCACAACTACCTCATCAGAATCAAAGCCCAGAATACCATCCATCGAACTTTCGATAAGATTTTGCTGGTACTTGTGTGTTTCCAGCAGCTCCTTGGATGCGCGAGACCAGCCCTCTTCAAGAAAACGTGTATAATCCTTTATTTTTTTTCTGTTTTCAAAACGCTCCCGGGCCCTTTCTATTGCTATCATCAGGGCATTGGCGCTTATCGGCTTGGTTATGAAATCTGATGCATCCAGCTTAAGTGCTTCTACCGCAAAATCCAGATCGGCATGGCCTGTGACAACAATCACTTCTATCTCAGGCCATTTCTTTTTTACCTGTGCCAGCACATCAAGGCCGGACAATCCTGGCATCCTGATGTCTGTAAGAATAATGTGGGGCTGGAAATTGGCTGTCTTATCAAGCCCAGTATTCCCGCTGTTCGCTGTTTCGACGTGAAACCCTGCATCGGCCAAGGCAATTGCGGCTACCTCGGCAACGTCAACATCATCATCGATTACAAGCGCCCGCCAGGTGAAATTGTCTTCCATGTTAACGATCTCCCTTGTTGGAGGCAGACAATGGCGATGATCAATTATTGACAAGTATAGGATAGGCAAGTGCCCAGGTCAATCGCATTGCCGGGCCATTCAATACCAGACTATTAATCAACTCTGCTCGAACTTGTGCTTGCAGTGTAAGCACAAGATGAATAAAATTCAGAAAACCTCCTGAAACGTATATCGGGAAACAGCAATACTGTGACAGCAAAGGAGCATGCAATGAAAAAGGGTAAATTAGGGGTATCGCCTTTCAGGTATCGCTGGCTGGTTTTCGGGCTGCTGGCAACCGGTTATCTCCTGGTATACTTTCACCGGACTTCCCCGGCGGTTGTAGCCGAAGATATGATGAGGGATTTAAATGCCGATGCTGCTTTGCTTGGTTTACTGGGATCAGCTTATTTTTATCCGTATGCCATTATGCAATTGCCGGCCGGCCTGTTGTCTGACTCCTGGGGACCGCGCAACACCATAACTTTTTTCTTTGTCCTGGCCGGGGTGGCTTCAATTTTATTCGGACTGGCATCATCGGCGGGTCTGGCCATCGCTGCCCGTTGCCTGGTAGGCCTGGGTGTGGCAATGCTTTTTGTCCCAACAATGAAAGTGTTGACACGTTGGTTCCGGAAAACCGAGTTTGCAAGAATGACCGGTATCCTTATGGCAATTGGCGGAACCGGAGTTCTGATAGCGGCTGAACCCCTGGCCTGGATGAGCAACAGCCTGGGGTGGAGAGGCAGTTTCATAGCAATCGGCATTGCCACCCTGTTATTGGCTGCCTTTATCTGGTTCTTGGTACGCAATAGTCCACAAGAATTGGGTTTTTCAGCGGTGGAACCCGAAAACGAAAATGGAAACCCGAACACCGGAAGAGTAAAACTATCCCAGGGTGTTAAAATAGTGCTTGGCAAGCGTTCATTCTGGCCAATTGCTGTCTGGTTCTTTTTTACTAGCGGTATTTTCTTCAGTTTCGGAGGCTTGTGGGGTGGGCCTTTTTTGCAACAGGTATACGGATTGAGCAAACAGCAGGCTGGATCAATTCTAAACATGCTGGCCGTAGCCATGATAGTGGGCAGCCCTTCATTGAGCCTGCTTTCCGACAAGTTACTCCGCGCCCGCAAACCATTGATGCTTGGATGTTCAATACTTATGGTTTTACTGACATCTATACTGGCTTTCAAACCAGCTTGTATGACCCGCCCATTTTTGTATGTGTTTTGTTTTTTCCTGAGTGTCGGCTCTTCGGCCATAGTAGTAATTGCCTTCAGTTCTACAAAAGAACTGTTCCCCATGGAAATAGCAGGCACAGCAGTAGGGTTGGTCAATTTTTTCCCATTTTTTGGAGGGGCTGTAATGATGCCTGTTTTAGGCAAAGTTCTTGATACGATGAATCCGGGTGGAAAGATTTTTTCGGCGGCCATGTATGGAAAGGCCTTCGCCCTTTTATTTGTTGGGGCAATCATTGCCCTGGCGGCCGCTTTTTTAATGGAAGAAACCCATCCTGACAATTGACAGACAGCCGGTTCGGAAAACAACCAGCGGCCGGGTGCAATATTCTCCATGCATGTTTAAAAGCCATTGAGAATAAATATAATTTTGAGCTTACTATTTTTAAGCAAAATTATCAGGATCAATTATGAACCCTTTAACTTTGGCGATGCTGTGGGCGTTATGGTGCACGCTTCACAGTCTTTTGATCGCACCCGGTGTGAAACTCAAAATGACCGCTATCCTGAAAAAAAGAATGCGGTTCTACAGGTTGTTTTATAACATTTTTTCTATAGTCACGGCTGCCCCGCTTGTATACTTGGGCCTTTGGCGCAGTGAACCTGTTATATTCGCCTGGCAGAACGGTTTGCGTTTTTTGCAATTACTGATGCTCATCCTGGCCGGTTATCTTTTTATCGCCGGTGCCAGAAACTACGACGGTCCAAGTATGCTTGGCCTGCGGCAAATTTATGAAGGCGACCATTGCACGCAAGACGCCAAACATTGTCAGCTTGAAAAAAAGGGTATTCTTGGAATCATTCGCCACCCCTGGTATACAGGTGGTATAATTTTGGTCTGGGCACGTGATATTGATACTGCCGGGCTGGCTGTAAACATTGTATTGTCCGTTTATCTCATGCTGGGAGCCTGGTTTGAAGAACGAAAGCTGACATCTCAATTTGGTGAATCCTACCGACAATACCAGAGGCAAGTATCGGCATTTATCCCGTTTAAATGGTTGATTACGCGATTGGGTAAAAAATGATTAAATAAGTTTTGTATTCAGATTCGAAACACTTTAGATTTAAGCAGTTAAAATACAAGTACTTTGACTAGCGGGGTGACAGAATGAATATAGCAG
Organism: Desulfobacteraceae bacterium; assembly: GCA_027025615.1. Taxonomy (GTDB): domain Bacteria; phylum Desulfobacterota; class Desulfobacteria; order Desulfobacterales; family Desulfosarcinaceae; genus JALVQM01. The sequence goes on from JALVQM010000166.1 coordinate 26,373, forward strand.
TTGTAGGCGGAGGTAAACGATGTAAGCAGCTGATAGAGATGATCGATCGGCATAGTTTCCAGGAGGTCGATCCAAAAATCCTGGTGGTTGCCGAATCTGATCCACAGGCACCCGGTGTCATGGCAGCCAGGCAGAGAGACATCCTTGTGGTGGAAGATTACAACCAGGTGCTTGGGCGTGACGACATTGACCTAATAGTTGAGCTTACCGGAAGCATGGATGTCTACAATAACATTATTGCTAAAAAAAAGAATGCAGTACGTGCAATAGCGGCCCAAACCGCCCAATTGTTTTGGGAAATATCGAGGATATCGACTTTACAGAAAAAGACAGACCAGGAGCTGCGCGAAACCCGGTCTCTATATCACATGGTTATAAACGAGTTGCTCCAGGAAGATGTGCTGGTAATTTCCTATGATTATAGAATTCTCGACATAAACGATACTTTACTGAAAAAGCTTGGTTTGAGCCGGGAACAGGTGATTGGCAGGCCGTGCTATGAAATTACCCACAAAAGACAAGCGCCCTGCGACGGTGATCTGCACCCCTGCCCCCTGAAAGAAACCCTGGCAACTGAAAAGCCCTCTCAAACCACCCACATTCATTTCGATAAAAACGATCGCAAAATGTACTACTCCATTTCGACTTACCCTTTGATCGAACACGGCGATGTTATTGGGGCCATAGAAATTTCAAGGGATATAAGCAATGAGATCAATGTTCAGAAATCATTGATGCACCAAGAAAAAATGGCATCCATAGGAAGATTGTCGGCAGGTGTTGCTCACGAAATCAACAATCCACTGACAACGATTCTGACCACAACCATGCTGGTCCAGGAGGATTTACCCAAAAATGATCCAATTTACAATGAACTGGAAACAATAGCCAAAGAAACTCTGCGTTGCCGCAAAATAGTAACCAGCCTGTTAAATTTTGCCCGGCAAAACAAACCGGTCATCCAGCCTCACAAAATCAACGAAATTGTGATGGACAGTATTATTCTCACCCACAAGCAGGCTGCCTTCAAAGACATAAGTATTGAACATGATCTTGCCAATAACATACCCAAAGTGCCTATTGATAAAGGCCAGATTGAGCAGGTATTGATCAATCTGGTACTCAATGCCATCGACGCGACTGAACCAGGTGGAACTATATTTGTAAAAACAAGCTGGGATGAAAGCAAACAAGAAGTGGCGGTTCAGGTTATAGATACGGGAAAAGGAATTGATCCTGGAGACATAGATAGAATTTTCGATCCCTTTTTTACCACCAAGGGTAACGGCACCGGGCTTGGGCTTGCACTTTCCCATGGAATTATAGAAGAACATGGCGGAGCCATTAATGTTGAAAGCGAGCCCGGGTACGGTACAACTTTTACCATTTTGCTGAAATCTGAAAAGGGAAATAATCATGGCTCGTAAAATCGTCCGCCTGCTTATAGTGGATGATGAAATCCAGATCTGCAAAAGCTGTGTCAAGATATTAGCAAAGGTAGGTTACCAGGCTGATTTTGCCCTTGATGGTTATAACGCCCTAAAACTGCTGGCAAGCAAATCTTACGACTGCCTGCTGCTGGATCTAAAAATGAGCCGTATGGGCGGCATGCAAGTACTACGCGCAGTTAAAAGAAACTATCCGGAAACAAAAGTAATTGTAGTTACGGGTTACTCGAGTGTATCTTCAGCGGTTGAAGTTATGAAACTCGGAGCTTGCGACTATTTACCAAAACCTTTTACTCCCGAGGAATTACGCGCTGTAGTAAAACAGGCAATATCTGAAAAACAGCTTGAAACTGAAAATCGCCGCCTTAAGCGAGGATTAGTAAAAAATCGTCCCCTTAGCCATCAATTGATTGGCAACAGTCCCCAGATAAAAAAAGTAGTCCAGATGGTGGCCAAGGTAGCCCCTACCGATTCGACGGTTGTTGTCTGTGGTGAAAGCGGAACCGGCAAAGAGTTGATCGCCAGAGCGGTTCACGCCAACAGCAAAAGAGCTGACAAAGTTTTTTTTGCAGTCGATTGTGGGACCCTTTCCAAGAACCTTCTGGAAAGCGAATTGTTCGGGCATAAAAAGGGTGCTTTTACCGGGGCTTACAAGGAAAAGCAGGGAGTGTTCCTGCGTGCCGACGGTGGCACTGTATTTCTCGACGAGATAAGCAACATTGACCTTGAAGTCCAGGGTAAACTGCTGAGGTTTATTGAAAGCCGCGAATTTTTGCCCATAGGGGCTACCCGGCCGCAAAAAGTTGACGTGCGCTTGATTTTTGCTTCTAACCGGAATCTTAAAGAACTGGTCGACAAGGGGCTTTTCAGGGAAGATTTTTATTACCGGATTTTTGTCTACCCCATAGACCTGCCACCGTTACGCGAGCGCAAAGAAGACATCCTGCCAATCGCTTACCATTTCCTGTCGGTTTTCAGCAATCGCATAGGCAAAAGCATTAAAGGCTTCAATGATAACGCAATTAAACATCTCACAACGTTTCAGTGGCCGGGCAATGTACGCCAGCTGCGCAATGTAATTGAACGGGCAACCATTTTATCTGAATCCGACCATATCTCCTCAAAAGATCTTGCCTTGTTGAATGAAGCAGATCCATTGGAACAATTAATAGATTATGTACCTGAAACCAATGATGAGCTTAAAAGAGTAAAGAAACAGATTCGCGCAAAAGCAATTGCCAAGGTGGAAAAAAATTTTTTACTCAATGCATTATTGAAAAATGACTGGAATATAACCCGTGCCGCAGCCAAGGTGGGCCTCCAGAGAACTAACTTCCAGGCTATGATGAAAAAACATGGCATCAGACGACCTGTCTGAACTCTAAAATGTATCCGTTGAATCGTGTATTTCCCCTGCATTTGTCATAATACAAAGCCGAGCATACGCCGGTATTTGCAAAGCGCAATTTCCTTTATCCATACCAACTACCTGTTTCTGTCTTTTATGTTATAACCTTTTACTGAAATGAAATTGAACCAACTATCATCAGAGTAACAAGTCCCTGAACAGGCTGTGATAAAAGGTGGCAAACGCAGTTGAGCAAGGGCAAAATGAATCCTGCAGGTGCAACAGTGTTCAAACACAAATCCGGCTGTGATTGCCACGTGCTTACAATACGCTGCAACCACCATCGAATGCAGCCCGGCAAGGATATGAAGCCCGCAAAAAAACATCTGACTTGACAAAAAAATTTTTTGGGAATAGATATCTGTCTAACTGTTTAACTGTTTGACTTTTGCTCAATAAGGATGAATATGAACGTAACATTCAAAAAACACAAGCCAAATCGAATCTTTCAACATGTGGTCGACGAAATCCAGGCCGCTATCCTTGAGGGGCGTCTGAAGCCGGGAGATCAGCTTCCATCGGAAATGAAACTCAAAGACATGTTTGACACCAGCCGGGGCACCATACGCGAAGCCTTGCGGGTACTTGAACAAAAAGGCCTGATTGATATCAAAATTGGGGTAACCGGCGGAGCCGTAGTTAAAAAAATTGATACCAGGCAGATCACTGAAGGTCTCAACCTGCTGGTGCAGTCCCAAAACGTATCTTTTGAGCAACTGGTTGAATTCCGGGAAGCGGTCGAAGGCATAGTAGCAGCTCTCGCCGCCGAACGGGCAACCCCAAAAGATGTTCGGTATTTACGCAAACTAATGGATGAAGCCGACAAGCTGCTGCAGGAAGGCTCCAAGCACTGGACAAAACTGCTGGAAATTGACGTAAAACTGCACATAGCAATTTCTGAGGTAGCCGGCAACCCGGTTTTCGTTGCAGTGTTACGCATGGTTCATGAAAACATACTTGATTCTTTTGAATGGTTTGACCTGGGCAACAGTCATGTTCTGGAAGAAAATTTTCAGGACATGGCCCAACTGGTTGAGGCCATTGCCAACGGCCGTGCCACCGAGGCCCGTTCACTGGCATGCTACCACGTCCGCAGGTTTCACGATTACCTGAAACGCGGAACAATGGGAAATTGAACATCGTTTATTATCAACAGGATTGAGGAAGGAGAATTATAATAAATGAGCCAGGAAGCTTTCATCAATCTGGAACAACAGTACGGTGCCCACAATTACAAGCCGCTTGACGTGGTACTGACCCGTGGAGAAGGGGTATGGGTCTGGGACGTGGATGGAAACCGCTACATGGACTGCCTTTCAGCTTACTCGGCTGTTAACCAGGGCCACTGTCACCCCAGGATAATGGCAACCATGATAGAACAGGCCCGCAAGCTTACATTAACATCACGGGCTTTCCGCAACGATCAGCTAGGCTTGTTCTACAAAGAACTATGCGAGCTGACAAATTCCCATAAAGTCCTGCCCATGAACAGCGGTGCCGAGGCTGTTGAAACCGTAATAAAAGCGGTACGCAAATGGGGCTATCGGGTAAAAGGCGTCCCCGAAGAAAAAGCAGAAATAATTGTCTGCGAAAACAATTTCCACGGCAGGACGATTACCATTGTCGGTTTCAGCACTGATCCAACTTCCAGGGATGGTTTCGGTCCATTTACCCCCGGGTTCAAAATCATCCCCTTCGGCAACGCCCGGGACCTTGAAAATGCTATTGGTCCAAACACCGTCGGGTTCCTGGTGGAACCCATCCAGGGTGAAGCCGGAGTTGTGATTCCCCCGCCCGGATATCTCAAGCAGGTAAAAGAAATCTGCCAACGCAACAATGTGGTTTTAATACTAGATGAAATTCAAACCGGACTGGGCAGAACCGGAAAACTGTTGGCAGAAGAACACGAAGGTATAGAAGCGGATCTCACTCTGGTAGGCAAAGCTCTTTCAGGAGGATTTTATCCCGTATCGGCCGTTCTTTCCAACACCGAAGTACTTGGCGTGTTGCGTCCCGGCGAACACGGCAGCACATTTGGAGGCAATCCACTTGCCTGTGCCATTGCCAGAACAGCTCTTAAAGTCTTGATCGAAGAAAACCTGATCGCCAACGCGGCTGAAATGGGAACTTATTTCCTTGAAGGATTAAAGCAAATAAGCAACCCCAAAATCAAGGAAGTCCGCGGCAAGGGTCTTTTGCTAGCAGTTGAATTATACCCCGAAGCAGGCGGAGCCCGTGGCTATTGTGAGAGGTTAATGGAAAAGGGATTGCTCTGCAAAGAAACCCATGACAATATTATACGTTTTGCCCCTCCCCTTGTAATAACAAAAAAACAGGTGGACTGGGCCCTGGAACGTATCATCCCTGTCCTCCGTTCCTGATTCCGTGATAACCATTTCCGGTTTTTGAAAGGATAGACAAAATGACAAAAGATTTTCTCCACGTAGATGACTGGGACAAAGATACCATTCTGGCTACACTGTATCTTGCCAAAAAGATAAAGGCCAAGTTTAGAGCCCGCGAAAATTACCAGCCGTTTGCAGGCATGACCCTGGCAATGATTTTCGCCAAGCCTTCAGCCCGGACACGAGTATCTTTCGAAACAGGATTTTCCAGACTAGGAGGCCACGCCCTTTACCTGTCACCTTCGGACATAGAAATAGGAAAAAGAGAGGCGATCAAGGATATCGCAAGGGTTTTCAGCCGCTATAACGACATACTGATGGCCCGCCTTTTTGACCATCAACACATTATCGAGCTTGCCCGCTATGCAGACATACCGGTTATAAACGGCCTGACAGACTACAACCATCCCTGCCAAATCATGGCTGACATATTTTCGATTCTGGAACACCGCGGCAACCTGGACAATCTGAAAATCGCCTATATCGGAGATGGAAACAACATCGTCCATTCATGGCTGCGCCTTGCATCCCGGTTGCCCATGAATTTTGTGTGTGCTTGTCCTGAAGGCTACGAGCCAGACCAGCCAACTGTAAAACGTGCCATCGAAGCCGGAATTTCAACCATAGAAATCGTCCATGATCCTGCGGTAGCATCCAGGGATGCTGATGTAATATACACCGATGTATGGGCTTCCATGGGGCAAAAACACGAATTCGAAGAACGTAAAAAGCGCTTCCGGGGATTTACTGTTACTGAAAAGCTGCTCTCCCTTGCCAAACCTTCGGTCTGCTTCATGCACTGCCTGCCCGCCCAAAGAGAAGTAGAAGTCACCGACCAGGTCATGGAGTCAAAGGCTTCCATAATTTTTGACCAGGCTGAAAACCGGATGCATGCACAGAATGCAATCATGCTTAAGCTAATGAAGATGGACTAGCAGCCAGAAGAGGTTGGAGATTTTCGGCAGTGCTGAACAAAAAGAGAGGACTGTAATGGTAGAAAAAGTAATAATAATGGGAGCGGCTGGAAGAGACTTTCATAATTTTAACGTCTATTTCAAGGATAATCCCAGGTACCGGGTTATCTGCTTTACCGCCACCCAGATCCCGGATATAGAGGGACGGCGCTATCCTGGCCAATTGGCCGGGGAAATGTACCCCGAAGGAATACCAATTTTCCCTGAAGAACAATTAAAGCAGCTTATTGAAACTCATAAGATAGACCTGGTGGCTTTCTCCTATAGTGACATTTCCTACGTCAATCTGATGCATAAAGCATCTACAGCCATGGCCGCCGGGGCCGATTTCATTCTCATTGGCGCCACATACACAATGCTGCGTTCAGCCAAACCTGTAATATCTGTCTGCGCAGTCAGAACCGGCTGCGGCAAATCCCAGACAACAAGGTACGTTTGTAACCTGTTACGCAAACAGGGTAAAAAAGTCGTGGCCGTGCGCCATCCAATGCCCTATGGAGACCTTACCAGACAGGTAGTCCAGAGATTCAGCTCTTACGAGGATTTTGATCTTCACCAGTGTACAATTGAAGAGCGCGAAGAATACGAACCCCTTGTCTCCCAGGGAATTGTGGTTTATGCCGGGACAGACTATGAAAAAATTCTGCGCCAGGCAGAACGTGAAGCTGATATAATTATCTGGGACGGAGGCAACAATGATACGCCTTTTTACTACCCGGATGTCCACATAGTTGTCTTCGATCCTCATCGTTCCGGACATGAGCGTCTTTACTTCCCAGGTGAAACCAACATGCTGATGGCTGATATCGCAGTTATAAACAAGGTGGACAGCGCCCCGGAAGCAGCAGTTAAGCAGGTAAGACAAACGATAAAAGAATTAAATCAGTCTGCTGATATCGTTCTTGCCGAATCTGAAGTTATGGTCGACAAACCGGAAGTAATAAAGGGAAAGCGCGTTCTGGTGGTAGAAGACGGGCCGACCTTGACCCACGGTGAGATGTCATTCGGGGCCGGGACAATCGCAGCCAGACGAAATGGAGCTGCTGAAATCGTCAGCCCGTTGCCTTTTGCCGTTGGCAGTATAAAAGAAACTTTTGCAAAATATCCAAATGTCTCTGATGTCTTGCCGGCCATGGGGTACAGCCGTAAGCAAATTGCAGATCTCCAGGAAACTATTAGGAAAACCGACTGCGATCTTGTCCTGTTTGCCACCCCAATAGATTTGCCGAAGCTGGTAGAAATAGACAAACCCACCGCCAGGGTTAGATATGAATATAAGGACCATGGCGGTTCAAGCCTGGCGGATAAACTCTTAAAACGTTTTGCCAAACTTGGTTGAACATTGGCCCGGCAAAGAAACCTGCTGTCCTTTCCGTGCAAAATGTGCACAGAAAGGTATGTCATGTAGCCATTGATAACAGTTGGGAACTTGTACAAATGAAACAGAAAACACTCCTGGTCGCCCTGGGGGGCAATGCCCTTATCCAAAGAGGTCAGCAAGGCACCATTGAGGAACAATTTACCAACCTGCAGGTACCTATGGCCCAACTGGCCAGGTTATCCCGCCGCTATCGAATAATCATTACCCACGGCAACGGCCCCCAGGTGGGCAACCTGCTGATGCAGCAAGATTGTTGTGATGCAGTTCCAAAACTGCCCCTGGAAATACTGGTCGCTCAAACCCAGGGTCAAATCGGCTATATGATAGAGTCCACCCTGGACACCGAACTGATGCATCTAGGGGTAAGTAGCGGTCAACCCCTGATAACCGTTATAACTTATGTAGTAGTAGACGAAAATGACCCTGCCTTCAATGAACCAAGCAAGCCAATCGGTCCTTCTTATCCCAAGGAAACTGCCGAAAAATTGCCCTATCCTATGAAACAGACACCCAAAGGTTACCGGCGAGTGGTTGTTTCCCCCAAGCCAGTGACCATCGTAGAAAAACGCGAAATAAAGCGCCTTATCGACATGGGTTTCATCGTCATCTGCTGTGGTGGCGGGGGTATTCCGGTTATCCGTGAAGGGCGCAAATTTTGCGGCGTTGATGCAGTTATCGACAAGGACCTGGTCAGTGCCAAGCTGGCCGAGGAAATAGGTGTCGATTTATTCATTATTGCTTCGGACGTAGAAGGTGTCTACCTTGATTATAACTCTGACAATAGAAAATTAATGCGGAAAATGACCGTTGCCCAGGCTGAAAAACACCTCAGGCAGGGACAGTTTCCGGCCGGCTCCATGGGGCCCAAGGTCCAGGCGGCAATAAATTTCGTGCGTAACCACGGCAAACGTGCCGTGATCACCCATATTTCATCCATTGAAAAAGCTGTCCTGTCCAAAGCTGGCAGCCAGATTATATAATTATATGAAAGGCTTAAAATAACCCTACCACAACACCTGGGAATTGGATTTAGTTTCTTCAGACATTAATGGACCTTGGGCCATCAAGTCGTTGACATCCTACCGTGCATTCAATAAACACATTTAATAAGCACTTTACGGGAAGGATCGAGTTTATGCGAATTTCGGTGCGATGGTCCCTGGTGGTCGGTTTTCTTGGCCTGATCTGGGGAACTCACCTAATCACAGCCTCTTCGGCATTTTTCACCTCCCAAAAGGCATTGAATCGGCATGCACGAAAGATCATGGATACGGTGGCCGACAGGGCCAGGATCCAGACTGTGGCCTATCTTGACCAGGCACGCCGAACTGCTTTGCTGACTGCCAGCATGTTAACTTCCAGACATTTCGATCTAAAAACTGATCAAACCAATCCCCTGTTCACCTATTTTCACAACCAGATGGTAATGCAGCCCTCTCTGGCCGGAATTTTTATTGGCTGCCCTAACGGCGATTTTCTTGATTTACGTCGGTCGAACATTGATGGAAAGCCCGCGTTTAGAATAAAGATAATCAGCTCCGCAGATTCGGATAGAAAAGTACTGTTTGCCTGGTACAATGATCGCTGGACACTTTTAAAAGAAAAACATGACCCTAACGACAGTTACGACCCCCGACAGCGGCCATGGTATCAGAGTGCTGCGAAGGCTTCAGGAACAATCTGGACCGACCCTTACATTTTTTTTTCATCCCAGAAGCCAGGTATTACAGCTGCTACACCTTTGTTCGACAAGTCCTCCGGTGCTATAACCGGGGTTGTGGGAGTTGATATAGAGATCGATGCCCTGTCCACTTTCTTTGCAAACCTGAAAATCGGTGAACACGGTAAAGCTTTTTTGATCGACGGCAAGGGAAACCTGGTGGCTTTTCCCGACCTGGAGAAAATCAAAACACCGAGTGAAGGTGACAGCAAACGTTTCCGCTTGGTATCAATTAATCAGCTCAGCGACCCTTTGAGCTCCAAGGCTTTTTCAGTAATGGCTTTTCAGCGAAATGCCGCAAAACAGTATCAATTTCCAGCCTCGCGTTACGCAACTTTTGAACACCTTGGTCAACAATACCTATCCATGTTCAAAGCTCTGGATGAAAAGTCACTTGGATGGGCAATTGGAGTCTACCTGCCTTCAAATGACTACTTAAGTGCAATCATTAAAAACCGTCGTCTTAACCTGTTCCTGACCCTTGCCATTTCCGCGGTAGCCACCTTGATTGGATTTTTTGTGGCATCCGGAATCATTAAACCGGTATCGAGACTTGCAAGTCAGGCGAATGCGATTGAACGCGGTGATTATGACGCCATCCAACCCATTAAAACCCCTTATCGCGAAATACAGTCCACTGCCGACGCTTTTGAACAGATGAAAACAGCTGTCTTTGCCAGCCGCGAGAAGTACAAATCGATTTTTGAAAATATTCAGGATATATACTATGAAATAACCCTTGATGGAACCATAATCGAAATCAGCCCGTCTGTTTACCGGATATACAAATACAGCCGCAAGCAACTGCTCGGAAAAAACATGTTCCATTTCTACAAGCGGCCTGAAGACAGGCATAAATTACTTGAGCTCCTGAACAAACATGGCAGGCTGACCGACTACGAAATCGTTCTTATCCACCCCGATAAGCATCAAATAATTGCGTCTATAAATTGCACCCTTGCCAGGGATGCGACTGGTCAGCCGAACCGGATAATCGGTTCATTGCGTGATATTACCCCCAGAAAACTTGCCGAAGCCCGGCTACGTGCTTATAAAAACAAACTTGAAGAAATCATAAAGAAACGTACTTCGGCCCTGGAAAAAGCCAATGCCGACTTGCGGTCACAAATTGCTCAGCGACAAAAAACCGCAAAAGCTCTTCGCCACAGCGAGGAACGTTACCGCAACATACTGGCCAGCATCCAGGAAGCATATTTTGAGATTGATCTTTCAGGCAGGTTGACATTTGTTAATGAAGCTGCTTTAAAAGTGGCAGGCTATACCAAACCAGAAGAAGTAATCGGTCTTCATCACAGCGAGTATACCAGTCCTGAGACAGCTTCCAGGGCAAAGAAAATTTTCGAAGAACTCAGACGCACTGGCAAGCCCACCAATATAGCACGCTATACATTGATAACCCGTGATGGGCAAAAACGCATAATGGAGGTTTCTGCTTCCCTTATTAAAGATTCAAAGGGCAGGCCAACAGGATACCGCGGTGTTGCCCGTGATATTACCGACAGGATCAGAAATGAGCGGGAAAAAGAAAAATTAAAATCACAATTGGAACAGGCGCTTCGGATGGAATCAATCGGGACCCTGGCCGGTGGAGTGGCCCATGACTTCAACAATCTTCTCATGGGAATCCAGGGCAATGTATCTTTGCTTCTGATGAAAATCGGCAAGGAATCTGAACTTCGCCAATACATAGAAGCTATCCAGGATTGCGTGGAGAGTGGCTCGAGTCTTACCAGCCAATTGCTTGGTTTTGCCCGCGGCGGAAAGTACAATGTCCTTCCAATTGATCTGAATGAGGCTATTGATAACAGCTTACGTCTTTTCGGTCGAACACGCAGAAGTATCACCATAAACAAACAACTGGGCAAAAATCTATGGACGGTTGAAGCCGACCGGAGTCAGATAGAACAGGTTTTAATGAACATATATGTAAATGCCTGGCAGGCCATTGAAGATACAGGTCAGATTACGGTCAGGTCGACAAATGTCCACCTTGGCCCGGAACAGGTTAAAGGATACGGGGCTGCCCCTGGCAGGTATGTGGAAATAAGTATACAGGATACTGGCAGGGGGATGCCTGAAAACGTGCGCAAACGGATTTTCGAACCATTTTTCACAACCAAGCAAATGGGGCGCGGTACCGGCCTTGGGCTGGCCTCTGTGTTCGGCATAGTTAAAAACCACAAAGGATTTTTAAAGGTAGACAGTCAACTCGGCAAAGGAAGTATATTTACTATTTACCTTCCGGCCAGCGGCAAAAATTCGAAAAAATCGGGGCAGATCCAATCTGAAAGAAACTACGAGAAAGGAAACGAAACCATCCTGGTGATTGACGATGAACCATATATCTGTGAAGCATTTGAAGATTTACTTAAAATGATGGGCTATAATGTAATAGCTTGCCAGGCACCCCGGAAGGCTATCAATATTATACGGGAAAAGCAGAAAGAAATTGACCTTGCCATTGTTGACATGGTCATGCCCGAGATGGATGGAGAGGAATTGTTTAAAAATATTATGGAGATTCAACCGGAAATAAAAGTTATCATTGCCTCTGGTTATACCAAGGACAAACGTGTTGAGAAACTTATTGCCAAAGGGGCCGCAGGATTTATTCAAAAGCCGTTTAATCCATCATCGTTATCAATAGCTATTCGTAAGGCCCTGGACACATAAACAGATAATGGAATTGGGCTATGAAAATCAAAGAAATATTAAACGATTTTTCTGACTATTCAAAAGAAGCGAAAAGCTCTGAATCAAAAAAGCGCCGTCATGTAGAAGAACTCCTTGTTCAGGTTAACAAGTGCTTTGTCGAGATCATCCTGCCTTCAATCTTTGAAGTTCAGGAAGACCTTCAGCAGGCCGGCTTCTGGAATCAACTAAATGTGGGCCAATCATCGGTACTTGATTCGGGCAAACCCAATATCCGCAATGCCGAACTTTTCTTTTACCCGGAACGTATCCAGCAACTGCCATTTAAAACAGCTGCTCTTGAAAAAACATACCGGGCGTCTTTTGAACCAACCGCAGATCTGCGGAAAATAACAATGCAAATACACTTCCCCCAGCGGCTATCTCCTATAGAGGACGACAGATCCCAAATCGTTCCCATTGAAGAAGTAAACACGCCTATGGTGGACCGTTTCATGGAAGAATTTATCATTGGATCCATAGAATTGTATAAATCAGATCGTGTCTTGCTGTGACTTAATCTTTCTTGGCGGACAAGATTTCCATCCTGATAGCTACAAGGCTTCTGGAAGATTACCACCTATCACCGTTGTCTTTTGATTTTCATCCAGGTAGCCGGGAACAATATCTTCCACATAAGCAAGCTCATCCATTGCCGGAGGCTTAAATCTGAACACAAGACCCAAAAAATTCATGCAAATTCTGTAAGTAGCTCCCCATAGAATTTCTCTTCCAGCTTTAGTCTCTACAACAACACATGGGAAATCCATACTGAAAGTTTTCTTACTCATGTTTCTGCCGGCAAATCTGAAACGCGCATATGATGTCGGATTCAGAAGTATTTCGAAGGGAAGATACAGCATTTTGGCAACCTCCCAGTTAGGGCGTAATCTCGAAGTTTTTTTCATCCAGCCGACAACAGGGAATATAATCTGTTCATACATTACCAGCGGCTGAGGCGGCAGGGGACCCAGGATTTCCACATTAAATGGATTGAGGCGGATTTCTTCCCATGCTTCACGCAAAGCTGTGGCAACCATAATCCAGTAGGCGGCTTTTCCCGCGACAAATCCTGCTGTACCGGATTTTTCCTGTTGCCCCAGGGCACCCTGGCAATTGGAAAAACCTGCAATTGCCAGGGTGCCGATTGACAGAAGGCAGTCACCCACAGGATTAACACTTCCGCCTGGGCAACACAGGTCACCGGCCTGTCGCACCCGGTCAGAACGTTTGCTGAGCACCAGGCACAAACGGCGACTTTGATCAATTGCCAGCAAAAAAAGAACCGCTGAAGCCCTTTTGGAAAGAACCTCGCCTAAGGACCATTGTTGTCCGGCCCCCTTGCAGTTCAGATCTGCTCGTATCTTTGATTTGAAAGCCTTTTCTGTCTCTGCAACCGGCAGTCCAGGATATGGCAATCTCAATTGATCCTCTCGGGTAATATTTTCTCTGAGCAGGACAAGCTGTCAAAGCTTGTCCCCGGCAGTATGTTGTTTATTAAAAATTCTTGGCATCTCCAACAACATGTCATATTTTGCTGTTCTGGTTATTATTTAGTAAATCACCAGACTAATCCCATAATACCTTAACCCTATGGTTGTTAATATCAATCCATGAAACAGTTTTTACCCTCACGTCTTTTTGTAGGTTTGTCGTCATTCGAAATGATGGCCATGTTCCGCAGGGGACTGTTCTATGCCTACCTATCAATTTACCTGCGCCATTTCCTCGGCCTGAGTGTCACGGAGACAACTCTTTTTGCCACAGCTCCCATGATAACCAATATTATTTTTCAAACATTTGTCTGGGGCAAAATATCTGATCGCTACCAGATACGAAGGTCCATGATAATAGCCGGAGAATGGCTTGCCGCCATGGGCACAATAATAGTCTGGTATTTTCATCGCCAAACATCTAATCCGTTAACATCAGGTCGAATTATCATTGCGGGCCTTGCAATTATCGAAATTTTCTGGTCGATGTCCAACATCGGTTGGAGTGCCCTGATATCAGACGTTTATAACCCTTCCCAACGCAGCCGGGTCCAAGGACAGCTCGCAAGTATCGGTGGCTTGGGACGCATGCTCGGTGTGTGGTCAGGAGGACTGCTGTACGACGGCCTGACCCGCCAATACGCCGGCTGGGGCTTTTTTGAAGGCCCCCTGTTTTTCATCGCTTCCGCAGTAATGGTAATATCGACCATTCCCTTGTTTTTCATGCCTGAAGGTGGGACCGGAAAGCAAGCCTTAAATGCAGGACAAACAGAAATCCAACCAGACAGGCTGGATTCATCCTCAATCTTCTGGCTTTTCCTGGCGGCCATGGTGCTTGTTAATTTCGGCCGTAATGCCATTGCCATCATCCTGCCCCAGTATCTGGTGATGGAATCCGGGCTGGGCATCAGCAGTAGGGCCCTGGGCAAGGTTGTAAATATACAGTCGGCCTCTATTATAATATGCGGTCTGGTCGTAGGCAAACTGGCTGGACGCTTTGGAGATAAAAAGCTTCTCCTGGCAGGAATAACAACAGCCATAGCTGCCCTCTTGACCCTGGCGATAAGTATGCGGATTGAGATGATTTACCTGGCAAATTTTATCCGCGGAGCCACAGATGTCATAATAATGGCTACTTCTTACAGCCTCGCCTCTGTTTTGATTCCACCGGCCCGAAGAGCACGCTTGTTTTCCTTTTACAACGCCACCTTTTTCTTGAGCTGGGGGCTTGCTGGAACACTTGTGTCGGGTCCCCTGATTGACCTTTTGCTGGCTACCGGCCATCACCCTGTTTTTGCCTACAGGGCATCCTTTGTTGCCGCCGCCGTAATAACCACATCCGGATTAATCCCCTTGGGAATTCTCTGGCGACGCCTGACAGAAAGATGAAAAGGATAGATGAAACCATGTCAAACCATCAGGGTTTGAAAACTTTCATACCTTTGGCAGTATCCTGGACTACGTACCCAAGGGCCTGGATTTCATCCCGCAGCTTGTCCGAAAGTTGCCAGTTTTTTTCCTTACGTGCTTGTTTGCGGGCCTCGACTTTTTCCATAACTTCCAGCGGAAGCTGCTGACTGTCGTCCACCTTTTCCAGATCAAGTCCCAACACCCGGTCCCAATCATAAACCGTTGCCAGTTTTTTGCCTGGATCAAGATCTGACTTCAGCAATTCCTGGACTACGGCCATTGCACGGGGCATATTCAAATCGTCGTTTATGGCGCCTAAAAACTTATCTCTGAATTTAGACTCAATAACAGTAGGTTCAGATACAGACCTCAATGTACGTACTTGGTTCCGCAGATGGCCAAGGCCGTTTCCGGCAGCTTCAACCGCCTGGTCACTATACTCCATGGGTTTACGATAATGAGTAAGAAAAGCGGCAAAACGATATACCAGGGGATCTATCCCCTTTTGGATGAAAGTCGCCTCAAGGGTCAGGAAATTACCCTCGCTTTTGGCCATTTTTTTCCCACCTGATATAATAAGAAAGGCTCCATGCATCCAGAAACGAAAAAACTGCTTGCCGGTAGCTGCTTCTGATTGTGCAATTTCATTTGTATGATGAACGTTAATGTGATCCACGCCCCCACAGTGGATATCCAGCAAATCACCCAGAAACTTCATGCTCATGGCGGAACACTCAACATGCCATCCCGGGAATCCAACTCCCCATGGGGATGGCCATTCCATTTGACGTTCGACATTGGGAGGTGAAAATTTCCAGAGGGCAAAATCGGTCGGATTACGTTTTTCAGGATTTTTTTCCACTCCTTCTCCATTATGATACATTGCTCCAAGAGACAGGCAGGCTTCAGCTATTTCTTTATTAATACACCTTTTTTCAAAAAAATCTGCTTCTTTTAATTTACCAATTTTGCTGACAAAGATATCTATTTCTCTGCTATTACCTCTACTTATAGAATTAATCAAACCTGTTACACATGCATCAACATTTCCAGAATCACAATCCTTTGTAATTTTAACAGTATCCACATCTGTTATACCTTTCTTTGCACAGGCTGATAT